>NZ_JALQEK010000034.1:0-12324 GCF_023630765.1 Caballeronia sp. ATUFL_F2_KS9A
GCGGCAACGGTGGTGGCGGCAACGGCGGTGGCGGCAACGGCGGCGGCGGTCACGGTGGTGGCGGCAACGGCAGTGGCGGCAACGGCGGCGGCGGCAACGGCGGCGGTCACGGCGGCGGTGGCGGTCACGGTGGCGGCGGAGGCCACGGCGGCCGGTAACCTGGCAGCATGGCGCAAGGAAGAACCGATGCTCTTAACCCGGCATCGGTTTTTTCCTTTACTTGCCGTAAGCGCCTCGCGCGTATCCGCGATACCCGATCATCGATCGCATCGCGATCAGCGAAATCATCACGACGCGCGCAAACTGGGCCCTTCTGACCCACGACGAAGGATCGCGCCATGCCCTCTCACACTCTCGATCTGAACGGCCGCGTCGCGCTCGTGACGGGCGGCTCACGCGGCATCGGTCGCGCGATTTCGCTCGCTCTCGGCGCATCCGGTGCATCGGTAGCGGTGAACTATCGGCAGCGCGAAAACGAGGCCACCGGCGTGGTCGCGGAAATCGAGCGCGGCGGCAATCGCGCGATCGCGGTACGCGCCGACGTGTCGACAGGCAACGACGTCACCGCGATGATCGACGACATCGTTCAACGCCTCGGCCACATCGACATCTTGGTGAACAACGCGGGCACGGCGACGATGATCGATATCGACGATCTCACGGAAGCCGAGTTCGACCGCACGCTCGCCGTCAATCTGAAGTCGGCGTTTCTCTGCACGCAAGCCGTGCTCCACGGCATGCGCGCGCGGCGCTGGGGACGCATCGTCAATCTGTCGTCGGCGGCGGCGCGCGGGCCGGGTTTGGTGGGCGTTCACTACAACGCATCGAAGGCGGGCCTCGAAGGTCTGACGCGCGGTTACGCCGCACGGCTCGCGCGCGATGGCATCACCGTCAACGCCGTCGCGCCCGGACCGATCGACACCGAAATGGCCGAACCGCTCAAGGCGTCGAACGTTGCGGAGCGGCTGCCCGTCGGGCGGCTCGGAGAAGCGGACGAAGTCGCGGACGTCGTGATGACGCTAATCGGCAACGCGTTCATCACCGGACAGACGATTCCGGTGAACGGCGGCGCCAGCTTCATCTGAAGAGACGCTGCTACACCCTCGGCGGGCCGACGTGCGTGACGACTTCCTTCACGCCCGGCGCGTTTTCGGCCGCGACGCGAACGGCCTTCGCTTCGTCGTCGTTCGTGACCGTCATCCACAGATGCACGGTCCCGTTTTCGACGATGACGTTCTCGCGAGCGAGCGCCCACGGATGGCCCGACATCGCCGCGATGACCGCCTCGCGGATCGAGTGATCGGTGATATCGGCATCGACGGGCAACTCGGGCGCCATCGTGACGAGCGCGCGAATCAGATTTGCGCGGCTCACCACGCCGACCACCTTGCCGTCGCGCAGCACCGGCACGCGCTTGATGCGCTTGCGTTCAAGCAGCTCGGCGATGTCGGCGACGGGGCATGTTTCGCTCACGGTCGCGACGTCGGTGGTCATCACGTCGCTGACCTTGCGCGCGTGCTCCTTGACATACTGGCTCGCCAGTTCGCGCGTCGATGCAACGAGTTCGAGCCACCACGCACGCTGCTTGACGCCGGTCCCGATCTCCGCGCGATGCATCAGGTCGCCCTCGGTGACGATGCCGAGCAGGTTGCCCTCCTCGTCGATCACAGGCATGCCGCTGATGCCGGCGAATACCATCGTGCCCGCGGCCTGGCGCACGGACATATCGGGACTGGCGGAAACGATCGATGTCGTCATGATGTCGGCAGCTCGCACGTTCATCTCCCTCTGAAAAGACAGTGGCGTTATGGATAAGCGTTATGGTGCCTGCGGCGTCGGGTCGTCGTCCGGCCGGCGCGTGCGTCGAGCTTGATACAGGTCAACGGTCAGAATGCGCGCGATGAAGAAACGGAACCGCCCTCTCGCACCGCTGCTCGCGATGCGAACCCATCATCGGGAGCTTGATGAACGATACAACAGAACGCGCTGCGATACCGATCTCAAGTATGCGCTCACGCGGTTCGAGCTGAAGGTCGAACGCGCGCTCTTCGGCCTGCGCACGATCATGGACGAATCCGTCGAGTTTTGCGCGAATCACAGGCGCACTGGAGAAACGGTCATTCTTCCGCCGTCGAGTGCCATCTATCGGAATTCGACCACGTACACATCGACGCAGCAGTCGAATCTCGGCCCGACGCTTCCGCGATGCAACATCGAAAGAGAGCGCCGGGAAGTCTGTACCGCCTGATAACAAAGGCCGTCAGAGCCGTCGGGAGAATTTACTGACTCCAAACTCGATTCCGAAGAAGTAAGTTTTTCTGCCACCGCAACGCCGCAGCAGATTTTTTTACTGTGACAGACGTTTACATTCATCTCATAAGACGATAACCTTGCAGCCGTTGATCAGGTTTCGGCAACGGTTGCCGAGGTAGCGGAAGAACTCCGAAACGATTCGGCAAGTTTGACTGCAAACGCGCAAACGTTACCTATCCGACGACGATGCCTTCGAACTGAGCAGGTTTGTCATTTCGTAAGGCCCACGAGAGCGAACGCAATCGTTTGCTCGACTCAGCCATCCAGAGCGCCTGCTGCATCGCGCAATGGACCCAGCAGTGAATCCGTGCCGTTCAGTCTGTCCTTTAGCGCCTAACTTCGGCGTCGAGCAAACAGTCTGTCCTGAGCATGTAGTTTGGATGACTAACGAGTGTCATTTCGACGACAAAGGGATCAGACGATCGCCACGTTTCCGAGTGGCATCGTGAATCACTGAAGAGGTCCGGGCAGCATTCTGGGTTTTACGAGCCTTACGCAAGTACATTAGTACCACTAAACACAATGACGAACCTTAACCAGACCTCGCTTCGTAACTTCAACGTTTTCTCGGCTCGCAAGGCCGCAGCGATCGCCACGGCAGCGCTTACGAGCGTGCTGCTCGCCGCGTGCGGCGGCGGCGGTGAAACCGCGTTCGACGACGCGACTGCCAAGAGCGCCGCCGCTCCGGAATCGACGGCGAAAGCGGCAACGAGCACGTCGATCTTCTACGGCGCGAACGGCCGCAACACGAACGGCGGCGCGTACGACTCGACGCCCGTGGCGACGCAGCTCGCGCAACTGAAGGACATCGGCGCGACGATCTATCGTAACGACGTATACAACCTGGCGTCGGCGAAGGTCATCGCGAAGATGGCGCAGACGATGGCGGCGAGCGGCGTGACCGTGTATCCCGTGATCCTGCTCGGCACCGGCTTCAGCAACGAACAGGATGCGTACAACGCGGCCTACACGCTCGGCGCGCAAGTCGCGAGCACGTACAAGTACAAGTACTACGAAGTCGGCAACGAACTCGAAGCGACGGCGCTGAACGGCAACGTCGACGGCACGAGCTGGACGCATTACAAGAATCAGCCCTACGTCGTCGCGCGCGGCGTGATCCGCGGTCTCATCGCCGGCGTGAAGTCGAAGGACAGCACGGCGAAGATTGTCGTCAACGGAACGTGGCTGCACTACGCGTTCTTCCAAATGCTGATGGACGGCTCGCAGCCGGACGGCACCCGCGGCCACCCGACGGTTAGCTGGGACATCACCGCATGGCACTGGTATTCGGATCAGGGCAACATGACGCGCGCATGTGGCGGCACGGGTTGTTACGACATGCTCGGCGTTCTCCATTCGTTCGGCAAGCCGGTGTGGCTCAGCGAATTCGGCGTGCGTCCGAACTACGGCACGGATCAGCAGATCGCGAACTACATGGTCGGCAGCATGATGATGGCGCAGTACCAGAGCGTCGCATCGAAGTACAACATCCAGTCGATCCAGGCGTTCGAGCTCTATGACGACAACGAAGGCAACTTCGGGCTGATGAAGTCCGACGGTCAGACGACGAAGCCCGCTTACTGGTCGTACAAGAACTTCGTTGCGACCCACCCGATGTAATTGCGCGGGGCATAGTCACCCCGTTTAACTGACCCAACGATCAACGAGCGACCCACAGTGGTCGCTCGTTGCGTTTTGAGCCCTTAAAACAGGCGGTTTCCTTATCGGCGCGGCCGTATGACTGGTATTCCGTCATGGCGGCTTGTCGGCGGCTGCGGTCCACCCTACTCTGACTGCGAGCCTGCCCCGACGATCACCGCCGGGTTTGGCCATCCCATTCGATCCATACACTGCCTCATCTTCCGTTCGCGGAGGATGCCGGTCCTATTGGAGAAGATATGCGCGACAACCTGATTCCGGTCATCGAACGCGACGTGCTCAAAGAGCGCGTGCGATCCATTCTTTATTGCGGTGAATCCGGCGCCGCGTCGATCGTCGGAATCGCGAAGCGGCTCGCGTCGGCGGGCAGGCAGTTCGAAGTGCACCACTTCGCGCGAGCGGCCGACCACGCGATGTTCGTCGATGAATTCGACGCACTGCGCGAGCACGGCAAGATCTACCATCATCTGGACCTGACCGATGATCTCTTCGCACAGGAAAGCGCCTTCACCATGAGTCCGACGCGCGCTTGCACGCAAATCTACTGCAGCGGACCGCCCGCGTTCACGGATCTGGTCGAGCGTCAGGCGCGAGAATGGGTGCACGCCTCGAACATCCACAAGATCGTGCTCAACGATCTCGCTGCGCGCAACTGACGCAAGCCGTCAAAGCGCCGCGGGATCGAGACCCAGCGCCTCTGCCAACTCGCGCGGCGAGCGCACGACCTGCGCTTCCCTGGGGAAAAGCGCGGCGCCTTCATCGTCGAAAGGCCATGCCAGAACGCGCATATGCGCCGCGATGGCGGCACGCGCGCCGGTCGGACTGTCCTCGACTGCGATCACTTCCTCGGGCGTGAGCCGCAAGAGCCACGCCGCGCGCTCGTACGGCTCGGGACTCGGCTTGCCGTTGCGAACATCGTTGACGCTGATGCTCACGAGCGAAGGCTCTTCGATACCGAGCGCACGCAGATTCGCTTCGAGCAGCATGCGCGATGCATTCGACACGATCGCCTGCGTGATGCCCGCGGCCTTCGCGGCGCGATACACCTCCAGCGCGCCGGGACGCGGCACGAGCGCGGCCGCATTCTCCAGATACGTCCGCGCGCGAAACATCGACCAATCCGCGAAGTCGACCGTCAAGCCGAAGCGCTCACGACACAGCGCATGCACCTCGCGCCCCGTCTTGCCGAAGACGAGCGGATGCATCTCCTCGCCCGCCTCCACGCCGTGCCGCGCGAGCGCAGCGATCAACGTCTTCAGATGCAGCGACTCGCTTTCCGCGAGCGTGCCGTCCATGTCCCACAAAATCGCCTTGATCAAAGCCTGACTCTTCCTTGTCGTATGCGGACGGTCGCCGCGAAATGGGCGCAGCCTATCACGCCGTCACGAGCATCGTCATTGCCGTTGCATTTATTTATACGGCCATATAATATCGACATCAATCCATACGACTCAATCTTCGGAAGGACGAGATCATGAGCAGAACACTTCGCGTCGGCGTTGTCGGCGGCGGAATCGGCGGGGTCGCATTGACCGGCGCGCTCGCGCGGCACGGCATCGAGGTGCGGCTTTTCGAGCGCGCGGGCGTTTTCGGCGATGTCGGCGCGGGCATCCAGATGACGCCCAATGCGGTGAAGGTGCTGCAGGCGCTCGGCATCGGCGATGCGCTGCGCGATGTCGCGTTCGTGCCGCAAGCGATTGTCGGGCGCAACTGGGAGACCGCGCGCGAGAACTTCCGCATTCCGCTCGCTTCGGAATGCCCGAAGCTGTATGGCGCGCCGTTCTATCACGTGCATCGCGCGGATCTGCATCGCCTGCTGACGACGCTCGTGCCCGCCGATGCCGCGCGTCTGTCGACGAGTTGCATCGACATTCGGCAGGAGAGGGACGCCGCCGTCGCCGTCTTCGACGATGGGAGCGAATTCGAAGCGGACGTGATCGTCGGCGCCGACGGCGTGCGTTCCATCGTGCGCTCGAAGCTCTTCGGCGACGAAGCGCCGCGCTTCACGGGCAACATGTGCTTCCGCGCCGTCGTGCCCTTCGATGAGACGCCCGAATTCGTGAGTCCGGATTCGTCGTTCTGGCTCGGGCCGCACGCGCATGTCGTCACGTATTACGTGCGTGGCGGCGCGGCGGTGAACATCGTCGCGGTCGCGGAGACGCAGAGCTGGGTCGAGGAATCGTGGAACGCGAAGTCGAGCCGTGAGGAATTGCTCGACGCGTTCGAAGGCTGGCATCCGAATTTGCAGCGTCTTTTCGAGCGCGCGGAATCGGTCTTCAAATGGGGCTTGTTCGATCGCGATCCGATGCGGACGTGGTCGCGTGGCAACGTCACATTGCTCGGCGACGCCGCGCATCCGATGTTGCCGTTTCTCTCGCAAGGCGCGGCGATGGCAATCGAAGATGGCTACGTGCTCGCGCAATCGCTCGCGGCGCATGGCACGGACATCGCGCACGCATTACACGACTACGAGGCCGAGCGTCTGCCGCGCACGAGCCGCGTGCAACTCGAATCGCGCGAGCGGGGCCGCACGTATCACTTGCCGAGCGCGTTCGCGCAGAGAAAGCGCGATCTCATCTACAAGTTCAAGTCGTATCTGAATCCGCAGGCGTCGGGCATTCAGGCCAACTGGGTCTATGCGTACAACGCAACGGATTTCGCGCCGCGCGCGGCTGTGTCCAACGTTTCAGCGGAGGTTTGAGATGCCGGGAAAGGTTTATCGCATCGGGCAGATCGTCCCGAGTTCGAATACGACGATGGAAACCGAAATTCCGGCGATGCTGACTGCGCGTCAATCCATCGAACCGGAGCGTTTCACCTTTCATTCGAGCCGCATGCGGATGAAGAAGGTCGTGAAGGAAGAGCTCGCCGCGATGGATGCGGAGTCGGACCGCTGCGCCGTCGAGCTTTCCGATGCGCGCGTCGATGTGCTGGGTTATGCGTGTCTCGTCGCGATCATGGCGATGGGGCGCGGTTATCACCGCGTATCGCAGGCGCGTTTGACTCGGCATACGGCTGCGAATGGCGGCGAGGCGCCGGTTGTGACGAGCGCTGGTGCTTTGGTCGATGCGTTGAAGGTGATGAAGGCGAGACGCGTCGTCGTGGTGGCGCCTTATATGAAGGCGCTGACTGAGCTTGTGGTCGACTATATTCGAAGCGAAGGGTTCGATGTCATCGACTATCGCGCGCTCGAGATTCCCGACAATCTCGATGTGGCGCGGCATGATCCGGTTCTTCTGCCCGCTATCGTGCAGTCGATGCGCTATCAGGACGCTGATGTCGTCGTTCTCTCCGCTTGCGTGCAGATGCCGTCTTTATCCGTTGTGCCGATGGTCGAGGCGTTGACCGGGAAGCCCGTCGTGACTGCTGCAATCGCTACTACTTTTGCGATGTTGTCTCAGCTTGGGCTCAAGCGGGTTGTGCCCGGGGCCGGGGCTTTATTGTCTGGGGCTTATTGATTTTTTTTTCTTCGCCGGATCCCGTTTTCGCGTCGGTCTATTAGCGTTGCCCCTGTGCGGGGCGGCACCTACTTTCTTTGCTGCTGCAAAGAAAGTAGGCAAAGAAAGCAGCTTTTCAGGCCCGCGGTCACACGCAATTTGGGTAGTCCTCTCGTCCCAGGCGGCACTCGCCTAAAGAGTGCCCTCATCACAATAACGGGGCTTGGCTCGCGCACGGTCCGCCGCCCGAAAACGTTGAGCGCGCTGGTTCAGCACGAAAGAGCTTCGGCACAGCGCTACGCGCTGCCGCCGGGTATGCAAGGGAAACCAACGTGCGGCACTTGCGGAGAGATGGATACGTTAGTAGAGAAGCACATGCATCCCCGATTGACCGGTCGGCCGCGAAGCGGGCTGGAGCTATTTGGTGCTGAACCAGCTTGTTGTGTGGTGCGATGTGGCAGACCGTGCGCGATCCAAGCCCGGTCGGGCCTATGAGGGCACTCTTTAGGCAGCCCACGATGGACGAGAGGACTACCCAAATTGCGTGTGACCGCGGGCGTATCAGTAGCTGCTTTCTTTGCTTACTTTCTTTGCAGCAGCAAAGAAAGTGAGTGCCGCCCCGCACAGGGGCAGTGCTAATAGACCGCCACGACAACGGGATCCGGCGAAAACGGAAGTAAACGAGAAAGACACACGATGAAATCGACCCTACTCTACGGCGCAAACATCAACGCAAACGGCATCCGCCAACACTATCTGCGCTACGGCGGGCCGCAAACAACCCACGATGCCATCGTGCTAATCCCCGGCATCACGAGCCCGGCCATCACCTGGGGGTTCGTCGCCGAAACGCTAGCCCGCCACTTCGATACCTACGTGCTTGACGTCCGCGGCCGCGGCCTCTCCGAAGCCTCATCGACGCTCGATTACAGTCTCGACGCGCAAACCGCCGATCTCATCGCGTTCATCGAAGCGATCGGCCTAAAGCAAGCCAACGTGCTCGGCCATTCGATGGGCGCACGCATCGCCCTGCGCGCCGCACGGCAAACAAAGTCCATCGCGCGACTCGCGCTCATCGATCCGCCCGTGTCCGGCCCGGGCCGTCGCGCCTACCCCGCGCAACTCGCGTGGTACATCGATTCGATCGCGCTCGCACGCAAAGGCATCGACGTAGAAGGCATGCGCGCGTTCTGCCCGACGTGGACCGACGAGCAACTGCGCCTGCGCGCGCAATGGCTGCACACCTGCGATGAACGCGCGATCCGCGCGAGCTTCGAAGGCTTCCATACGGACGACATCCACGCCGACATGCCGCACGTCACGCAACCCACGCTGCTGATGTCAGCCGGCCGCGGCGACGTGATCCGCGATGAAGACATCGCAGAAATGCGCGATCTGATGCCGCAACTCGAAGTCGTGAAAGTGCCGAACGCAGGCCACATGATCCCGTGGGACGACGAACAAGGCTTCTATCGCGCGCTCGGTTCGTTCTTCGGCGCAACACTCACCTGAAACGTAGGCGACACATCATGCCAATCAGCGACCATCAACTGATTCAAGCGTGGAAAGAGGTGCTCACGCTGTCGCGCCTGAAAGCAGGCCAGACCGTGACGATACTCACCGGCGCCGCAACGCATCCGCAAACGCTCGCCTGCGCCTTGATTGCGACGCAATCGATGGGCGCCATCGTCAACCGGCTCGATCTTCCGCCCGTCAACGGCGAGAAGGCGCTGAGCCGCGACGCCCTCGCCTATCTCGGCGAAACGCCGCTCACCGGAAACCGCGCGGCCATCGCGGCCCTCAAGGCAAGCGATCTCGTGCTCGATCTGATGACGCTGCTTTTTTCGCCCGAGCAACACGACATTCTCGCGTCGGGCACGAAGATCCTGCTCGCCGTCGAACCGCCCGAAGTGCTCGTTCGCATGACGCCGTCGCTCGACGACAGAAGGCGCGTGCTCGCCGCCGCGAAGCGCATCGAACAGGCGCGCGAGATGCGCGTCACATCGAAAGCGGGCACCGATCTGCGCTGTCCGCTCGGCGAGTTTCCGGCCATCGCCGAATATGGTTTCGTCGATGAACCCGGCCGCTGGGATCATTGGCCGAGCGGTTTCGCGCTCACCTTTCCCAACGAAGGCGGCGCGAACGGGCGCATCGTGATCGATCGCGGCGACATCCTTCTGCCGCAGAAGAGCTATTGCACGGAACCGGTCGTGCTGACCGTCGAAGGCGGCTACGCGCGCCACATCGAAGGCGGCGTCGATGCCGATCTCCTGCGCGAATACATGCTCTCGTTCGACGACCCCGAAGCCTTCGCGATCTCGCACATCGGCTGGGGCCTGCAAAAGCGCGCGCACTGGTCGACGCTCGGTCTCTACGATCGCGAGGCGACGCTCGGCATGGACGCCCGCGCGTTCGACGGCAACTTCCTGTTCTCGCTCGGCCCGAACAACGAAGGCGGCGGCAAGCGCACGACGGCTTGCCATATCGACATCCCCTTGCGCCGCTGCACCGTCTCGCTCGACGGCGTGGACGTCGTGCGCGAAGGCAGAACCATCGAGGAAACGTCATGAACGACGAGGTTTATCAGCGGCAAGGTTTCGGCAACGACCTTCGCATCGAAGGCCGCATCGGACTGTTGATCGTCGACTTCGTGAACGGTTTCGCCAATCCGGACGTGTTCGGCGGCGGCAACATCGCGCAGGCGATCGAGCGCACGGTGCCGCTGCTGCGCGCGGCGCGTGAGTTGCGCTGGCCGATTGCGCATAGCCGCATTGTCTATGCCGATGACGACGCCGATGCCAACATCTTCTCGCTCAAAGTCCCCGGCATGCTGACGCTGAAAGAGCACGCGCACGACAGCGCGATCGTGCCGCAACTCGCGCCGGAAGACGGCGAGCTCGTCGTGCGCAAGAACGTGCCGTCGGCGTTCTTCGGCACGTCGCTCGCCGCGTGGCTCACCATGCGCGGCGTCACCACGCTCGCCGTCGCGGGCGCGGTGACGAGCGGCTGCGTGCGCGCAAGCGTCGTCGATGCGATGCAGTGCGGCTTTCGTCCCGTGGTGCTATCCGATTGCGTCGGCGATCGCGCGCTCGCGCCGCATGACGCCAACCTTTTCGATATGGCGCAGAAGTACGCGGCCGTGATGTCGTCGGATGAATTGCTCAGCCGCGCGCGTCGGTCTCCGGCACGCAGCTGAACGATACGGTCGATGTCTGCTCTTGAAGCGAGCGCACGCCGCTCGTCGCTTCCGACCGGATCGCGACGCGTTGCGCGCGCTGCTTGCAGTATTCGGAGGCGGCGTCCATCGCCGCGTTGCGCGCCGTCACCCACGACATGCGCGTGCCCGTCGCCTTGCCGGTGACGGTGTAGGTGTTGGGCTGCGCGCCGGCCGTGACGCCGTTCGTCGTGCCGCAGGCCGCGAGCAGACACGCGAGCGCGAGCGCGCCGAACGCGCCGAACCTGCGCGGCGTCGAAATCATCGATCTGATGTAAGAGAACATGCTGGCGAACCGTGAATTTGAGACACGGCCGAATGGTACAAGCGGACGCGAATTTCTTCACGGATCAGAGGAATGACGCTGCACGACGGGGCCGGACAAGCGGCGGCGCGGGCCTTGCCTGCGCGCGTTTTCACGGTCGACCGCGTGCGCGCTTTGTTGCTCCGCTCAGGCCTGAGCGATGCGATCCAGCAGGCGTTGCAGGCGCGAATGCTGCGACGGCGCGAGTCCCGGTGTGGAAAGCGCCTGCACGACGCGTCCGCGCCAGTATGTCTTGGAGAAGAGCGAGTTCGCGCCTTCGAGGCTCAGCACTTGCTCGAGATGTTCGATCGCCGAATCGAGATGACCGACGCTATAAAGGAGTGCGCGCGCGCTGACGTTGTGCATGGCACGGGTGTTTCAGATGAAGATCGATTCGATGCGAACACGAAGCGGCGCGCGCTGACACACGCGCCGCTCGCGGACATCAGCTCATGTGCTGGCCGCCGTTGATCGCGATGTTCGAGCCGGTGACGAAGCCCGCGTCATCGGAGCACAGGAACGCGACGAGCGCCGCGACTTCCTCGGGCTTGCCGAGACGGCCCGCCGGAATCTGCGGAAGAATCTTCGTGTCGAGGATTTCCTGCGGAATCGCCGTCACCATCTTGGTCGCGAGGTAGCCCGGCGAAATCGTGTTCACCGTCACGCCCTTCTTCGCGACTTCGAGCGCGAGCGACTTCGTGAAGCCGTGCATGCCCGCCTTCGCCGCCGAATAGTTCGTCTGGCCGATCTGACCTTTCGAGCCGTTCACCGACGAAATGTTGATGATGCGGCCAAAGCCGCGCGACACCATCTCTTCGCAGACCGGCTTCGTCATGTTGAAAACCGAGTCGAGGTTGGTGCGCAGCACGGAATCCCAGTTCACCTTCGTCATCTTCTTGAAGGTCGTGTCCTGGGTGATACCGGCGTTGTTCACGAGGATATCGATCGGGCCGACTTCAGCCTGGATCTTCGCCACGCAGTGCTGGGCGGAATCGTAATCGGCGACGTCCACGCCATACGCGCGGAAGTTGTAGCCCTGGCGGTCCATGCTCGCAAGCCATTCGCCGACTTTCGCGTTGCCCGGCGAATGCGTCACGACGACCGCGTAACCCGCGTCGTGCAGCTTCATGCTGATTGCTTCGCCCAGACCGCCCATGCCGCCCGTCACCACTGCGATTCGCTTAGTCATGCTGATACTCCTCGTCATTTCTCTCAGGTTAATGAATCTCGGAATGGCGCCGACGCGGCCATCTTGCCCAACGCTGATATTGTTTTGATGACGCGTCGGGACGCGCGCGCGGCGCCGTCGTACTGCATTCGTTACGGACGTTCCACCGCCAGCGCGACACCCATGCCGCCGCCGATGCACAGCGACGCCAGACCCTTCTTCGCATCGC
>NZ_JALQEK010000035.1:0-18349 GCF_023630765.1 Caballeronia sp. ATUFL_F2_KS9A
CGCGATTTTCGCGAGCGAGCCGCCGAATTTGCCTACCGCCGTACGCGCGGCCGATACGATCACTACGTCAGTCATTTTCTATCCTCGTGAAACTGCGAAAGCGTCAACGGACTTCCGTTTGCGAAGCGATGCACGCGATACGGAAACGCATCCATTACGAATGGATTCGGTGAGTTCGATTCGAACCCGGGCGATTGATGCGCAGCGTCGATTGCGGAGCGATGTCCGACCGTCCGATGCTTGAGCGAGCGACTTTCAAAGGGCGTCGCGCCGACTGCGGGATGACCTCGCCTGAAGGACGCGGTCTCTTCCGCATAGAAAATCCCGAACGGGATGCGGCAAACGTGCAGCCAATTGCGTGGTCCATTTATATGGGCCTTTAATAAAATCTCTCAGGTTCAGCACCGCCCTTCTCTTTCGCCTTGCCGCGCAAATCGCGCAGACGCAATTCCACCGCGCGAATTTCGCGCAGTCGTGCAGCAAGGTTTATCGGAAGTTATTCGGTCGTGCGTGCTTGTGCGACGCACCAAATTAGTAACAATTCTAAACGCAAAACATGCGTAAAAATTTTCATATTAGTAGGTAAAAACCCTAGATCGCGGAAAAACCGCTTATCTTTCATGTAAGAAATTCGCGAATTACTCGAACGCACGTTCAATAATCATCCTATATTACGGTGAAAATTGCGCGGTTGTATGATCACTTTGCGCGAATTCAGGTAATTCGGTAATACCTAAGCCCGGCATTGAAGCATGCGCTACATCGAAAAGGTTTGCGCCGTCTTTAACGTTATATTCGAATTAACTACTGGGTATAACCATTCGATCTTTAATCGACGTGGTTATTCGGACACATATGACGCCATGATGAAAGTGCGAGCCATTAATCGATTGCCAATTGCTGCGGCATTTTGACATCCGTCAACAAAAAGTAATTGTGCCGGACGGCAGCAAAAGCCGCCCGACGTTCGGCCAAACCTTCACAGCGCCAGAACGAGCCTTTTGCCCTTTGCGCGCGAACAGCACGTCATCATGCGATTGTTCGACTGGCGTTCGCCCCGGGTCAGCACCACGTCGCGGTGATCGATCTCGCCTTCCAGCACGCGCACCTCGCACGATCCGCACAGCCCTTCTTCGCAGTCGCTCTGAACATCGACGTTCGCGCGTCTGAGCGTCGTGAGCAGTGTCTGATCGGCCGGGACGGTCAGGACGAGGCCGGAATCCTTCAGTTCGACTTCGAACGCGCGTTCCTTTTCCGGATCGAGCGTGCCGAGCTTCGATTCGAAATGCTCGATTCGAAGCGCGTCTTCGGGCCACGACGCGCTCGCGTCGGCGAGCGCGTCGAGCATCCGCGCCGGGCCGCACGCATAAACGCGCGTGCCCTCCTCCACGGCGAGCGCGGCGAAGTCGTTGCGCACACCCTCTTCCGAGACGTACGCGCGCAGACGCTCGCCGTGCAGCGCGCGCATTTCATCGAGAAGGGCCATGGACGCGCGCGAGCGTCCGCTGTAGTGCACTTCGTAGTCGATGCCGAGCGAACGCGCGCGACGCGCCATGGAGCTGATCGGCGTAATGCCGATGCCGCCCGCGATCAGCACGAGCTTCTTGGCGGTCTCGTCGAGACGAAAGTGATTGCGCGGGCCGCGAATGCGCCAGTGCGCGCCGGGCTTCACGTTCTCGTGCACCCACGCCGAACCGCCACGGCTCTCGCTCTCGCGCAGCACGGCGATTTCGAACGCGCGGGCGTCGGCGGGATCGCCGCACAGCGAATACTGGCGCGAGATGCCGGTCTCGCCGCACACGACATCGATATGCGAGCCCGCCGTCCAGCGCGGCAGATCGCGTCCGTTCGCCGACACGAGCCGCACGCGCACGATGCGATCCGCGCATGTCTCGACCGAATCGACGATCACCGCGCGGCTCACCGCATGCGACGACGGCTCGCCGATCCGCACGACCGCGCGCGGCTCGCGCACCGATGAATCGGCGCGCTCGGGATTCATCGCCGGATCCCATTCCACATATAGATGCTCCGGCCCGCGAAACGACGTGTTCGGCACATACGTGAAGCGTTGTTCGGCGAGGCGCATGTGCGGCAGACGGCGCGTGAGCTCGTCGAGAAAAACCTGCATCTCCATGCGCGCGAGATTCTTGCCCATGCACTGATGCGCGCCATAGCCGAACGTCAGCTGATCGCTGGCGTTTTCGCGGCGGATGTCGAAAAGATCGGCGTCGGCGAACTGATGTTGATCGTGATTCGCCGACGACGTCACGATCAACAGCTTCGATCCCGCCGCGATCTCGATGCCGCCGATCGTCACGTCCTTCGTCGCGAGCCGTCGCCATGCAGCGACCGAGCCGTTATGCCGCAAGCACTCTTCGACTGCGTTGGGAATCAGGCTCGGGTCGTCGCAGATGTCGCGCCAGGCGTCGGGGTGTTGCAGCAGCAGTTTCATCGCGTTCGCGGTCGCGTTGGCCGTCGTCTCGTGCGCGGCGACGATGCCCGCCATCATCATCGAATGCAGATAAGAGTCGGTGACGACTTCGGGCAGCTCCTTCTGCTTGCGGATGCCGTATTGCATCCAGCCGGGACCGGACGGATCTTCGCGCATCTTGTCGAGCACCTTGCCCGCGTATTGCCAGAACTTGCCGACCGCGTGCGCGACTTCGACCTGTTCCTCGGGCTTCGGCCGTCCCCATGTGTTGACCGTGTGCGCAATCGAATAGCGGCGCAGCGTGTCCATGTCTTCTTCGGGCACGCCAAGAAAATGCAGCGCGACGGTGAGCGGCACTTCCCACAACATCTGATCGACGAGATCGGCGCGGCCATCGTCGATGAAGCGATCGACGTACTCGCGCGCGAGCGCACGCACCATCGGCTCGTGATGCGCGAGCGCTTCTGGCGTGAACGGATCCATCAGCGCGCGGCGGCGCGGCATGTGCGCGGGCTCGTCCTCGTTGACGAGCGTGCGGTTCAGCGCGAATCCGTAGGACGCGAGCACCGCGTTCGCTTCCGGGCCGGTCGGCGTGATTTTCTCGAGCGCGATCGACGGACTGAACGTGATGTTGTCGCGGAAAATCGCCTTGATGTCGTCGTAGCGCGTGACGACCCAATAGCCGAGCTTCGGGCTGTAGAACACCGGTTCCTGTTCGCGCGCCCATCGCACGTATTCGGGCGGGTCTTGCTGATAGCCGTCGCCGAACGGATCGAACTCGGCCGCGCCCGCGCTGATCGGGCAGCCGTTCGGTGCTTTGACGTGGAATGGGCAATGCGGCGCAGCGGTCATGCTCGTCTCCTGTTTTTTCGCGTGACCACAGTATGCAACGCGTCACCACTTCCAGCGCACGCCCAATCCTCCGCCGATGGAGTCGCGATACGAACCGCCGATGTTCGTCGAATAGACGAGGTTCGCGAAGAGACTGCCGCGCGCGCTCACTTTCGCGACGATGCCCGCGCCGAATTGCGCGGTCGTCGCGGAGACGTTCGTCGGAATGACGGTCGTGCCCGCGAACGTCGTGGTGTCCGTCGCGCCGAAGTAGCGCCACAGGTTCGCGGTCACATACGGCTCGAAGGTCGTGCGGGCCGCATCGAAATGACCGTAGAGGCGCACGCCGAGCCGGCCGATGAAGCCGCTCGCTTGGTCGAAGGACACGGACGAAATGCCGTCGTCGATGTCGTGGAGATTCGCGTGTTGCCAGATGAGTTGCGCTTGCGGTTCGATCGCGAGGCGGGCGGATAGCGGAATCGGCAGACCCGCTTCGACCGATGCGGCGAACGCGCTGCCGTGCGTCGTCGCGCCGACGCCGCGGTTCGATTGCGGATCGGCGGTGAGCGAACTGCCGAGCAGCACGGCGTCGGTGTACCAGCCGCCCGGGCCGATGTGCGTCCAGTACAGCCCCGCGCTGTACGCGTTGATCGACAGGTGGCCGACGCTCGAGTTCGGAAAGCCGAGTGCAAAACCGTCGACGTCGCCGCTCGCGCGCGCGAAGCCGAGGAAGAAGCCGTAGTGATTTCGATGACCGGCCGGCGTCGCATCGGCATGGATATCGTGGCCGACCTGCAGGCCGCCGATGCCGCCGCTGAATTCGGGATCGGCCGCGCCGCTGTTGTGCTGGGTCGCGTGGCCGCCCCAAACGCGCGACCACGCGGCGGGCAGCGCGCCGGTTTCCGTCAGCAGCGACTGCTCGCCCTGACGTTCGTGGAATGTGCCGATCTGCTGGATCGCGAGTTCGCGGACGATCGGCGACAGCTCTGCGTAGACGGGCACTTCCATCCGATAGAGCGGGATCGGCGCCGCGCCGGGCGGCGGTGGCGGCGGCAGCGGTGGTGTGCCCGCGGCGGCGGTTGGTATGGGTTCGGGCGTTGGCGCTGGCGCTGGCGTTGGCGTCGGTGTTGGACTTGGCGTGGGCGTGGGCGTCGGAGCCGGCGTCAGTGTTGGTGGGGGCGGCGGCGTCGGCGTTGGCGTTGGCGTTGGCGTCGGCGTCGGCGTTGGCGTCGGCGTCGGCGTCGGCGTTGGCGTTGGCGTTGGCGTTGGCGTTGGCGTTGGCGTTGGCGTTGGCGTTGGCGTTGGCGTTGGTGTTGGTGTTGGCGTCGGCGTTGGTGTTGGCGTCGGCGTTGGCGTTGGCGTTGGCGTTGGCGTTGGCGTTGGCGTCGGCGTTGGTGTTGGCGTCGGCGTTGGAACCGGTGCAGGCACCGGCGTCGGCGTCGGCGTTGGTGTCGGCGTTGGCGTTGGAACCGGTGCAGGCGTCGGCGTCGGCGTCGGCACAGGCACAGGCGCAGGCACATCAGGCGCGGGCGGCACGCTCGAACGCAGATACCAGTTGTCCGCCGTTCCGTCACTCACACCGCCCTTGAACAGGAAATACCTGTAAGCGCCCACCTCCAGCGGATGTGCGAGCGAAAACGCCCCCGCCGACGTCGTCGCCCCGTTCGTCGCCTGCACGACCAGAATGCCGTCGTTCACCGTCAGCCCGCCGATGCCGCCGACATTCGTCACGCCGATCGACGTCGTTCCCGCACCCGCGCCTTGTGCGATCACGAGCCGGTCGCTCGGCGCGCCGTCCGCGCCGAGCACGCTCTGCACGAGAAGCCGTCCGTCGTTGCCGGTGTAGTTGCCGTTCACCACGAACGCATCGCTCGTGCTCGAACCGCCGTTCGTCAGATCGATCGTGCCCGCGTTGTTCAGCGCGACAAGTCGCCCCGCGATCGCCGGCTGTATCGACGTGCGTCCGATGCCGCCCGCGAAAATCGTGCTCGTCGCGTCGAGATTGAGCGCGCCGGTTCCGGTCGCGGCATCGCCGAGCGTCAGACCTTTCGCGTCGAATGTGAGTTGCGTATTGTTCGACGCGTTCACCGTCTCCCAATTCGAAAAGCGCGCGAGGCCGCTTGCCTGCACGTTGTCGAACGTGAGCGAATCGGTGCCCGCACCGCCATCGAAGCTCGTGGTCGCGGCGAGCGTCGCGTCGTTCAGATTGCGGATCACCGCCGAATCGTTGCCCGCGCCGAGCGACACCGGCCCGGCGATCGTGCCGCCGCTCCAGGTCAGCGTATCGACGCCGAAAGTCGTCGTCACTCCTTGCCCGATCGAGCCGCCCGCGATCGCCAGCGAGTTCGTGCCGCTGCCGAGATCGACGCGTCCGCCGATCGTCCCGCCCGACAGCGTGAACGTGTCGTCGTTCTGCGCGGCGGTCACGTTGCCGTCGACCTGTCCGCCCGACATGTCGAACACGTTGTTCCCGACATTCAAATCCACCGTTGCGAGGCGCCCGCCAGTGATCTTCACGACGTCGCCGTTCGCGAGCGTGCCAAGCACGCGCCCGCCCGATATCGAGAACGTGTCGCGCCCGTCGCCCTGATCGATGGAATCGATCTGTCCGCCTGTCATCGTGGCGGTGTCGGCGCCGTCGCCCTGGCGAATCTGTCCGGTGACGACGCCGCCGTTCATGTCGAAAGTATCGTTGCCGGTATCGGTGCGTACGGCGACGCCCGCGCCTCCCGCAATGGTCCCGCTATTGATGATCGACACGTTGATCTTGCCGGTCGCGGCAATCGCCTCCGCGCTCGTGCCGCGAATCGCGCCGCTGTTGCCGATCGTTTCTGCGCCATTGGCAATCGTCACGCCGGTCGCGCCCTGAATCGTGCCGGCGTTGTCGATCGCGCCGCCCCGATTCGCGACGATGCCGCCCGCCTGCTGGCTGACGATGCTCGCGCCCGCCGCATTCGTGACGGACGCCGCATTCGCGAGCGACACGCCCGCCCCGCCCGCGCCACGCGCGACGATCGATCCTGTGTTGGTGATCGCGCCGGGCGTCGCATCCTGCGAAACGATGCCGGACGCGTTGTTGCCCGACACGTCGATGGTGCCGTTGTTGGTCACGACGTTCTGGCCCGGTGTACCGGCCACGAACATGCCGTTTGCGCTCGCGCCGGTCGTCGTGATGGCACCATTGTTCACGAGCGTGTCGCCGCTGGTTCGCGCCGCCATGCCATGAGAACCCGCCCCGCTCGTCGCGATCGCGCCATCGTTGACCAACGTGCCGCCGCCCGGACTGGCGAAGTCGTTCATCGCCGAAGCGCTTGCACCGCTCGTCGTGAGCGTGCCGCCTGCCTCGTTGCGCATCGTGACGGCGGCGGCGTTGTTGAACATCGCTTCCGAATTCGTGCCGACCGTGAAGATCGCGCCGCGATTGACGAGCGTGTTGCGCCCGGTCGTCGCGCTTTGCGACGTCATGGCGTCGGAACCGTCACCTGTGATTTGCAACGTGCCCTCGTTGGTCGCCGTGCTGGTGTTGCGCACGAATAGCCCGTTGCCGGCAATGTCGAGTTCGACGCCCGTCAACACATTGATCGTCACGTTGACGCTGCCCGGCACCGCGATGACCGATACGTTCGAAGGATTGGGCGAGCGTGTATCGCAAGTCGCGGTCTGATTGGACTGCGGCGCAGTCCTGTCGCACCCGGCGACAGCGGGCGCCACGCGAACGAGACAGGACACGCCGAACGCAAGCGATAACGCATGAGCGAGCGGCGTCGATCGCATCGGAAGCGAAAAGCGGCGCATGGGTTCTCCGGCTCCGCTGACGATTTCATTTTTATCAGCAGTGCTTCGCATCGTTGCGACGATGATCGGCCCGCTGATTGCTGCTTCTCGTCAACGTTTTTGCTCAGAGTAGTCCACGCATTGCGCGTCAGCAATGTCCGCTTGATCGCTTGCCGCTTCAGATGGGCTTGCCCTCGCTCGATGCCCAATTGGGCATCAACGCGTTGCTCGGCAATGTTTCGTCGATCAGCTTTTCGGCCGTTCGCCGGCCCGCGACCGGCAGCCCTTCGGGGTTCAGCACGCCGATCTGCACCAGCACGGAAGCCTGATCCCAGTAGATATGCTCGTTGTAGAGCTTGTCGCCGCGAAAGCGGATAACGGCTAGCATCGGAACCTCGAAGTATTTTCCCGTCGGCGCGAGGCCGGGCAGCAGCCAGTCGATTTCGCAACTATGCGTCGCACAGAACACGAATTCGTCGACGACGCGATCCGCGCCGATCGTGCGCGATACCGGAATCAGCTTCGTATCGGCGGGATTCGAGTGGACGAAGTGATATCGATAGAAACGCTTCAACTGATCGTGCCCAACGCCGCCTGTCATCGTCGGGACGTGGTTCACGTATGGCTCGGCGACCATCGTCGGCATGACGGCGTCGACGTCGCGCGTGGCGAATTCGAAATAGCAGTGCTGCTCCCACAAGTGATTCAGATCGAAGTGCGGACCGAGCACCTTGCGCAACATCGAAAGCGTGCGTGAGTACGCCATCAGCGCGGCGGGTTTGTCGTAGTGCGCGGAATCCGAAACGATGAAGCCCGCCGACGCGCCCGGATAAACATAGCGTTCGATGTGCGGTCTGCCCGTGAGCGCCGACTCGACTTCGCGCGCATCGTGCGCCGCGCGCTCGGCGAAGTGGAAGACCATCGGGCAGCGGATCGTCGGGATATCGGCGAGACAGGCGCTGAAATCGTCCGCGTAGTAGCAGGCGGCGCAATCGACGTCGGCCTGCGCGGCGATGCGCGTCGCGAAGCGGCCGCCGCGCCCGTACCCGATCACGCCCACTTTGCCGGCGTGCTGCGGCAACGCGCGCAGGGCATCGACGAGCGCCGCGAAATTGTCCGCGGCGATACCGCCGGGTCGCGGATCGTGCCCGGGAAGTTGCGGCGCGATCACGACGTACCCTTCTTCGGCGTACAGATCGGCGGAGCGCATGACGAATTCGTCGAGGCCGGCCGCGTCGTGCAGCAACACGATGCCCGGTCCCGAACCTTTCGCGGGCTGCGTGACGTAAGCCGGAATGATCGTGCCGTCGCGAAGCGTGATGTCGATGAAGCTGCCGCTCATATCTGCGTCTCCTTATATATAGAAGTTGTTCTTGCGCTTACGACGTCAGCGTGTCCGCTAGCAGCTTCACGTTGAGCGCGACGATCACGGCCGCGACGAGCCACGCCAGCGCGCTCGTCCAGCGCGAAATCGCGAAGACGCCCATTTTTCGCCGGTCCGATACGAAGCGCACCAGCGGAATGACGGCGAATGGCAGTTGCATCGACAAAATGACCTGGCTCAGCACGAGCAACTGGCCGGTGCCCTTTTCGCCGTAGATCGCCGTCACGACGATCACGGGAACGATGGCGATCGCGCGCGTGATGAGACGCCGCGCCCAGTTCGGTATGCGCAGGCGCAGAAAACCTTCCATCACGATCTGGCCGGCGAGCGTCGCGGTCACGGTCGAGTTCAGGCCCGACGCGAGCAATGCCACCGCGAAGAGCGTCGATGCGATGCTCAAGCCGAGGAGCGGCGAAAGCAGGCGGAACGCATCGCCGATTTCCGCGACCTCGTCATGACCGTTCGCGTGAAACACCGCGGCGGCGACGATCAGGATCGCCGCGTTGATGAAAAGCGCGAGCGTCAGCGCGATGGTGCTGTCAATCGTCGCCCAGCGAATCGCAGCGCGCCGGGCCGCGATGGACTTGCCATACGCGCGCGTCTGCACGATCGACGAATGCAGGTAAAGGTTGTGCGGCATGACCGTCGCGCCGAGGATGCCGATGGCGACATACAGCATTTCGCGATCGGCGACGATGCGCGGCGACGGGATGAAGCCGCGCAGGACTTCGGCGAACGGCGGCGCGGCAGCGGCGATCTGCAACGCGAAGCAGCTTGCAATCACGACCAGAAGCGCGATGACGAAGGCTTCCAGCAGACGGAAGCCTTTGTTGATGAGAAGCAGCAGAAGGAAGGCATCGAGCGCGGTCAGGAGCGCGCCCGCGATCAGCGGGATGCCGAAGAGCAGTTGCAGCGCGATCGCGGTGCCGATCACTTCGGCCAGATCGCACGCGACGATCGCCGCTTCGCAGGCGAGCCACAGGGCGAAGTTCACCGGCTTCGGATAATGATCGCGGCAGGCTTGCGCCAGATCGCGCCCGGTCGCGACGCCCAGTCGGACGGCGAGCGCCTGAAGCAGAATCGCCATCAGGTTCGACAACAGGATGACGGCGAGCAAGGTGTAGCCGAAGCGCGAGCCGCCAGCGATGTCGGTTGCCCAGTTGCCCGGGTCCATATAGCCGACCGAAATCATGTAGCCGGGACCCGCGAACGCGAGGAAGCGCCGAATCCATCGGCCGGTTTCGGGCACATGAACCGACGCGTACACCTCGGGGAGGCTCGGGCGGAACGCGTCGTCCTGCTCGGGCGGTTTCGAAGCGGGGCGTACAGGATCAAGCATCGGCTCGTTTCTCCTGCGGAAACCTGCTGTGGATGTTGTGAAAATATGCGCCGCGGCGAGTGAACATTCAAGCGCATCGGACGGGCGTTGGTTACAGATGCCGCAGCCCTGTGCTTCGCGTCTGATAATCGGACTTATCAGATGTAGCGATTTTTCTTGTCAAATTCGAACTCGGTTGCTAACCTCCGCCCAAATCACTGAAACGTAAGGATAAATGCCAGCCGACACAGGACGCTCCAGAGAGCGCTTCGCAGATAACTCGGGGCAGGCGAATGCGCCGAGCCGTCTCACGCGTCAACACTTCGCGCTTTATCGCGGTTATCTCGACGGCGTTTCCGAAGCACAGTTGCATGCATCGTATGGCGATTCCAGCGCCGATGTACGCTCGACTCGACGGCTGATCGAGGCGCTGCGCGACACGCTTTCCGTTCTCGCACGCCGCGCACGGGACACGGACGCGGCTCACCTGCTGCGGCTTCGTCCCGGCAGCATCCCGCTGTTCGAGCCGCCGCCCGCCGCCGTCGCCCCGCCGCTCGACGCGTTCCGCGAAAAAATCGATCCGGACGGCGTGTACGGCGAATCGGAACTGCTCGCACTTTACGAGGAGGCTTATCCGCCCGAGAGCTCGCCTGCTCTCGATCGGCGCGCGGCGCGTAACGCCCGATTGCGTCGCCGGCAGGCGGACGCGCTCGCGCGCATGGAGGCGTCGCTCGCACAGGATCCACGTCCGGATCATCCGGTCGATGGCTGGTTCGAGCCGGCCGTCGCCGCGCGATTGACTGCCGCCGGACTTTCGACGCTCGCGGATGTCATCGAACTCATCGAGCGGCGACGGCATCGGTGGTATACGGCCGTGCCACGGCTCGGTCCAAAAGGCGCGCAACGCGTGGTCGACTGGCTGCAACTCCACGCCGAGGCACTCCGCCACACGCTTTCGCCGGCCGC
Source organism: Caballeronia sp. ATUFL_F2_KS9A (assembly GCF_023630765.1). NCBI lineage: Bacteria > Pseudomonadati > Pseudomonadota > Betaproteobacteria > Burkholderiales > Burkholderiaceae > Caballeronia > Caballeronia sp. ATUFL_F2_KS9A. The sequence goes on from NZ_JALQEK010000035.1 coordinate 10,708, forward strand.
GCTCGTGCCTCGGCGCCAGTGGCAGCCCGGAGACGTCGTGTCGACGCAAAGCGCGGACGTCGACGCAAGCGACTCGATCGCCATTTCTCCTCTTGAAACGTTGCGGGTTCCGCTGGCGCTCGACGGATCGAAAGGGTCGAATCGGGCGCACGCGCACCCGCGATTCGATACGGACATCCGCGCGATCACCGCTTGGCTGGAGGCCCGGTCAAACAGTACGCACACGCGGCGTGCCTATCGGCGGGAGGCGGAACGCCTGCTGCTGTGGGCGTTGATCGAGAAAGGCAAGCCGATTTCGTCTCTCGATGCAGCCGATTGCGCCGAGTACGTCGGTGTTTTTCTCGCGGATCCGCAGCCGGCGGCGCGCTGGATCGCGAAGGGTCGCCCTGAGCGTTGTTTTGCCGACTGGCGCCCTTTTGCCGGCCCGCTTTCCGATCGCAGCCGCGAAACGGCCCGGTCGATATTGGGCGCCATGTGCGAGTGGCTCGTCGGCGAAGGTTATCTGGCGGCCAATCCGTTTGCCGGATTTGCGCGTGTCGCAACGCCGCCGGTATTCGATTCGGCGACGCGGTCGCTCGATCTGACGCAGTGGAAATGCGTGTTGCAATCGGTCGAACGGACCGAATACTCGTTCGCCGAGCATCGCGACAAATTGGCGCTGCTTCTCGCGTACGCCACGGGCCTGCGACGGGCCGAACTCGCATTCGCAACCACCGACGCGCTCAGCGCCGGGCGTCTTTCCGGCGTGGACGGCGTGGTCTGGCGGCTTGCCGTCGATGGCGGCCGCGGCGCGACGCGGTCGGTGCTTTTGCCGCCGATCGTCGTCGAAACGCTCATCGAAAACCTGGCGATGCGCGGACTGCCGCGCCCGTTGGATTGCGCCGAAGGCACGCCAATACTGGCTCAGGCGCGCGGCGGACAGTCATTGACGCCCGACGGCATTGGGAAAATGTTCAAGACGATTTTCTCGAACGCGGCCGCATTGATGGAATCTCATGCGCCCGGCGCTGGCAGGCACCTGACTCGCGCGAGTACGCATTGGCTGCGCCACACACATTCGACGCACGCGCTCGGACACGGCGCGGATCTGCGCGAGGTCAGCGCCGGACTCGGCCATTCCGATGTTTCGACCACCGCTCTGTATCTGGAAAACGAAGACGCGGGGCGTTTCCTTGGCATCGAGAAGTTGATTCGCGGCATCTCGTTAACGCGTAAACCTTCGGATCGGTCCTAATTTCGCGTTTACACGAGCGCCGAGCGTTGTAAAAATGTCCGCTGCGGGCAATCAAGTACTTCAGAGTTTACTTGAGGTTTACCGGTTCGCCGTTTATTCTTCGGTTTGCAGCTTGTTTTCCACAAACCGAAGAATTATTTGCTTACCCAGGCCCGCCAGTGACTGCGAATTCCATGCTAAGCGCTCGGCTTCCCGAAGTCGATCAATCCGTTTCGATCGAAACGCTCTTGGGGGTGGCCGCCCAAGCCACTGACATTCTCAATCAGATCCGCGATGCAATGTTGGAGCCGTATCCGCGCAAAAGCGCACCAACATTCACGAGCGCGCAGGTCGCGTCGCTCTGCGGCATCGACAAGCAGCGGTTCCAGTACCTGACGACCAAGGGCGAGCTGCCAGCGGGCACGTCCAAGGGCGCGGGCCGCAGCAAGGAATTCACGCTCGAAGAAGCGCTCACATGGATCCGCGCGACGAAAGAACGCCCCCGCCGGCCTGAAGGCAAGCGCGGGCGCATCGTGACCGTCGCGAACTTCAAAGGTGGCGTCGCCAAGACCACAACCGCCGTCTCGGCCGCACAGGCCCTGACGCTGCTCGGCCGCAGAGTGCTGGTCATCGACTGCGATCCGCAGGGCACGACGACACAGCTATGCGGATGGGCGCCCGACGCCGAAATCTCGGACGATCAGACCCTTCTTCCGCTGATCTACGGCGATCAGCAGACGTTGCACTATGCAGTGCAGGAAACGTACTGGCATAACTTGGATCTCATCCCGGCTTCGTCATCGCTCTTCGATGCGGAGTTCGAGATTCCCGCCAAGGTGCTGAACGACAGCACGTTCGAATTTTGGGAAATCGTCCGCAAAGGCCTCATGCCGCTGACGGAAGAGTACGACGCGGTCGTCATCGACACGCCTCCGGCGCTCAGCTATCTCACCATCAACGCGCTGCTCGCGTCGGATGCGATTCTGCTGCCCTGCCCGCCCGAGGCGCTGGATTTCGCAAGCTCGACACAGTTCTGGCATCTCTTTGCGGACATCGCCAAGAAGCTGCCGGGCGTGCTCGAGCAAAAGCGCTTCGACTTCGTGAATGTGATTCTGACTAAAGCCAAGTCGGATGACGTGTCTCGTGTTGTGCGCGGTTGGCTTCAGAAAGCATACGGCGATCGCGTCCTGCCTTTCGAGATTCCGGAGTCGACCGTACCAAAAGGTGCGTCGGCGCAATTGTCGACGGTATATGACTTGTCGAAGCCGGACGGCAGCACGGCCGCTTACAACCGATTCAAAGAGCCGCTCGACCGGCTCGCCGAGCATCTCGACGCGCAGTTCGCCCGCGCGTGGAATCAGACGGAGGATTAAATGGGCATCGGGGACAGACTCCTCGCCAAGACAGCGAACATCGGCAGTAAGCCCACAGAAGGAACGCAAGCGCGTCCAGTCAGCACGGAACCGCGTACGTCTCCCGGTCGGTTGATGGATGCGCAGCATCGCATCAATACGGCGCAGGCGCGCATCAAAGAACTTGAGTCGCAACTCGAGGAACGAGCGGCGCTCGAAGTGCCGCTCGATGCGCTCGTGGAAGTCAGCGGACGGCGTCGCAAACTCACGGCCGAGCAGTTCCAGGAGTTGAAGAGCAATCTCGCGCAACACGCGCTCGCCACGCCTATTCTGGTGCGCGCTTTGCCGGATGCTCGTTACGAGATCGTTGCGGGACATAACCGCGTCGCTGCATACCGGGAACTCGGACGATCGACGATACGCGCCAACGTTGCGTCGATCGAAGAAGGGGAAATCGAGTTCGCGGCGTTCTTCTCGAACCTGCTATCGCCATCGCTTACGGATTTCGAGAAGTATTGGAACTTCAAACGATTGCAGGAATTGAGCGGACTCTCGCGCACGGACATTTCTGAGAGCGCCGGATTGAGCAAGAGTCACGTCACGCGAATCTTCTCATTCGACGCCCTTCCAGAGGCAGCCAAAGCCGCACTCGCCGAAAAGCCAGAGCGACTCGGCAGCAATGCCGCGCAAAAGCTCGCGGCGCTAACAGAAGCCGGCAAGGCGGAAAAGGTCGTCGAAGCCGTCCGACGGTTGGTCGAAGACGAGAATTTTACGCAGGACAAGGCGATCGCCCTCGTCGCGGAAAAGCCGCGCGCAGTGACTCCAAGCGCAACAGTGGTGCGAGCGGGCCGCAGGAAGGTCTGCGAAGTGTCCACGCGAAATGGTGTGGTGGGAGTTCGTTTCTTCGAGAAGGACGCGGGCGACGCAGAGCAATGGGGACAGCGCATTGCTGACTTCATCAACAAGACACTAAGTGAATCGGAGCAAGACTGAGGCTCTACTAGAGTTTTCTTTTAAATCAATGACTTAACGAGAACCGGAAAGTCGTTGACACGGAACCTAGTAGAACCTCTTTGCAAATCAGAGACTTAGCGTAGTAGCAAACCTGAGGGTGCTATGTAACGAACAAGTTCCACAAAGACAAAAGCCTTCGGCGCCAACCGAAGGCTTTTGAATATCGGGCTTAACTGCTTATCGCCCGGTCCGCTTCCCGACGCCAATCGGGTCACGAGTACGCAACTCGAAGTTTAGCGGAACGCGATTAGCAGTCAAGCATTTGTCTTCCATTTTTCGAAATGGACGTACTTGACATGCGTATCGCGCAACTTTCCGTTGCAGGCGAGGCTCCTTCTCGCCCAAAAAACTCTGAACCGTCTTCAGCGGTAGCCGATCAAGAAGCTCTCGATGAGTACGTTTGTGATCGTTCGAATCTGCCTTGGGTCATTTTCCGGGCCGCTCATCGAGCCACGCACACGACGGCGCTACCTGCACGCGCGCGTGCCCTGCTCGCCGCCTTGGCCCGCACAGTCGACGCATCTCGTCCGTTCGCACCCATCTTCGCGCGGCGCGAACTGCTCACGGGCCGGGCCCAGCAATCCATGCGGACCTTCTATCGCAGCATGGACGACCTCGAGGGCGCCGGGTTTATCATCCGGCCGCCTCAGACCCGCTATGGCGCTGCCGGCCTGTTTGGTCGCGCATATATCCACCTGACGCAGAAGGCAGCCGCTTTGCTCGGACTCGTTGACGTAGCCGATGCGACCACTACGCAGCCCGCTCAACATCGGGAGAGCGCGTCAGACGCCCAAGCCGGCTTTTCTGACGGCCATCCGTCTGTCACCGTGGCAGACGGTGCTATATATAAGGATCTACTCCCTAATACTCAAAAGAGACAACCAGGACGACTTCCCGCCGATCTGCAACGCCTCGTGCCTCTGGGATTTCGTGAATTCCTGATCTTCAAACTGATGCGAGAAGCGAAAGCCCACGGCAAGCTTCTCTCCGATGTCGTCGAAGCAAGTTGGGCACCCTTGCAACGCGCAACGCATCCGATCAGCTACCTTCGCACCCTTCTGCGAGTCCCGGTCGACTTCGCCTATCGGGCGCGAAGCCAGCGCGAAGCCCACGTGCAGCAGCAAATCGAGCGAACGACTTCTGCGCGCACAGATGAAGTTGTAGGCGGTTTGGCCGGCCGGTCATTCGTCAGCCGTGACGGCTTGCGCCGCTACCGCGTCTCCGACGACGCCCGTTCCATCGTCATCTGCCATCGCGACGAGCCGCATCCGCGCGTCCATGCGGGCACATGGCAGAAAGATTTCGTTGCGGCCTTTGAGGCAGGTCACATCCTGCTCGACGACAAAGATCGCTTCGGCTCTCACGTCGATTTCCCGACGCCTCTAGCCGCAGTCCCGACCGACCTCCAGCGCAAATCCGAAGCCCGCCTGAGCGACATCAAAGCGCTTCTCCGCTTGAAGAGCGTGGGCGGGACCCCATCTGCGAAACCAAGGGACGTGGCGCGACCAATGCTGAAGGACAAGTCCGCTATCGCCCCTTTGAGTTCGCTTTTGCAGGCGGTGCTCCGTGCGGCGCCATCAACCAATTTTCGCGATTCACCGGGTACGAGTTCGTGCTGAACGGGCGGCCAAAACATCAGATGAATCGACGTGAGACCGCGCCCGGAAACTTTTTTGAATTAGGCTGCTGCGTCGCAGCAAAAGCTGATATACTCTAAGGTTGCGCCTGAATGGGCGATTGGAAAACGCAAACACCGCGTCTGGATGCGGTTTGCGTGCTTTGCTCGATGCGATTTTCAGCAAGCCGTCCGTGGTCGAAGCTGTCATCGAAATCATCGCGAGCCGTTACGCTCGCTCCCGGGGATCTGTCGTCGCCGAGCAAACCTGTCGAGGAGAAAGTATGGCAAGTTTTGATCGGGAAGATTCGGAGCTGGATATCGTCGCGCCGGCGCGCAAGGCACCGGGCCGGCGGGCGAACAAAGGGAAGGGCCAGGCCGGCACGATACAGCCCGATGTCGCGATGACCGCCGAACAGAATGAAGAGCGTCAGCGTCAGATGCGCGCGCTCATCCAGTTGGGCAAGGAGCGCGGCTATCTCACGCACGCCGAGATCAACGACCACCTTCCGGATAACTTCGCTGAAACGGCGGCGATGGAAACCGTCGTCAGCACGTTCCACGATATGGGTGTCGCGGTCTACGAGCAGGCGCCGGACGCCGAAACGCTGCTGCTGAGCGACAACGCCCCAAGCGTGGTGACGGACGAGCAATCGGACGAAGAAGCGGAAAACGCGCTGTCGACCGTCGATTCCGAATTCGGCCGCACGACCGACCCGGTTCGCATGTACATGCGTGAAATGGGCGCGACCGAGCTGCTCACGCGCGCCGGCGAAATCGCGATTGCGAAGCGCATCGAAGACGGGCTGCACGAGATGATTCAGGCGATCGCGGCGTGCCCGTCGACGGTCGCGACGATTCTCGCGGACGCGGCGCAAGTCGAATCGGGCGAGCTGAAGATCGACGAACTGGTCGATGGCCTGAAGGAAGAGGACACGGCAGATGAAGACATGTCGGCTTCCGATACGACCGAGTCCGCCGAAATCGATACGGATACCGACGAATCCGACAGCGACGAAGACGACGACGACGATCTCGATGGCGCTGGCGATTCCGCTGCATCGAACGAAGCGCGTCTGAAGCAACTGAAGGCCGACTGTCTGGAGATCTTCGCACGCGTGCGCGAGCTGGCGGAACAGGCGAGCAGTCCTAAGGGTTCGGGTGCCGCTGCGGCGAAGGCTGTCGAAAAGGCTCGAGCCGAAATCCAGCGCGAGCTCGGTTCGATCCGCTTCACGGCGAAGACCATCGACCGCCTGTGCGCGAACGTTCAGCAGCAGGTCGCGCAGGTGCGTGACATCGAACGTCGCGTGTTGCAGATCGCGGTGGATCGTTGCGGCATGCCGCGCGACAAGTTCGTCGAATCGTTCGTCGGTCACGAGACCGATCTCGAATGGACGGCACGTGCGTCGGCGGCTTCGAAGCAATACGGCGCGTCGCTCGAGCGCAGCCTGCCGGCGATTCAGGCAGAGCAGCAGAAGCTCATCGACATCGAAGGCGTCGTCGAGATGCCGCTGCAGCAACTGAAGAAGATCAACCGTCAGATGACGGCTGCCGAATTGAAGATGCGTCAGGCCAAGCGCGAGATGATCGAAGCGAACCTGCGTCTCGTCATCTCGATTGCGAAGAAGTACGTCAATCGCGGCATGCAGTTCCTGGATCTGATTCAGGAAGGCAACATCGGTCTGATGAAGGCGGTGGACAAGTTCGAATATCGCCGTGGCTGGAAGTTCTCGACGTATGCGACGTGGTGGGTTCGTCAGGCCGTGACGCGTTCGCTCGCCGATCAGGCGCGCACGATCCGCGTGCCGGTGCACATGATCGAAACGATCAACAAACTGAACCGCATCTCGCGCGAGATCCTGCAGCAGACGGGCCTGGAAGCGCATCCGTCGGTGCTGGCCGAGCGCATGGAAATGCCGGAAGAGAAGATCCGCGGCATTCTCAAGATCGCGAAGCAACCGGTGTCGCTGGAAACGCCGGTCGGCGAAGATGCCGATGCAACGCTTGGCGACATGATCGAAGATCAGGGCGCTGCTTCTCCGGCAGAGGCCGCCGTGCACGCGAACATGCGCGCCGCGATCGACGATGCGCTCAACGCGCTGTCGCCGCGCGAGGCGAAGGTGCTGCGCATGCGCTTTGGCATCGACACGGCTTCGGACTATACGCTTGAAGAACTGGGCAAGCAGTTCGATGTGACGCGCGAGCGCATTCGCCAGATCGAGAGCAAGGCGATGCGCAAGCTCATGCATCCAAGCCGCGCCGACAAGCTGCGTCCGTTCCTGGATCGCTGATCCTGCGGGCCGCCTGGACTGACGTTCGGGCGAACTCTGAAGCGGGGGGGGGCCCCCAATTGGGGGCCGGGGCTTTTTTTTTTTTGTTTTTAAAAAACCCGGCTCCAGGCGGTTTTTATCAAATAATAAACGCCCCCCCCCCAACCCCCGCAACGCC
>NZ_JALQEK010000036.1:0-165252 GCF_023630765.1 Caballeronia sp. ATUFL_F2_KS9A
AAGCAATACCAACCACCCCCCCCCTACAAGGGGGGGCCGTACCTGTAGCGATGACCGGGGGGGCCGGGTGGAGTGCGGTTCGGCCCAACACTGACGCGGGGCCCCCAATAATGGGCGCCACCCGCTTTTTTATTTGCGCGATGACATCAGCCGTGCGTCGTGCCTTTAGGCATCCTTGACGACGCGCACGCCTGCAACGCGACGATCGCCTTGTTTGCGAGCGTGAGCGTTTCCTCGCAGGCGAGGCGGTCGCGAAAGATCGAGCATCCGCCGCCGGCGTTCACTTTCGCCACCGCGTTACGCAGCTTGTCGAGCGCGGATTGCGGCGAGCCGGCGTCGCGAATCATCGATGCGATATCGAAAGCGCTGCCGGCGTCGGTTTCGACGTAGCCGGGGCATTGCGTTTGCGCGTGAGCCGCCATGCAAATCATGCCGGCAGCCGCAGCTAGCGAAAGGCGCCGGGCGCGGCGTCGAGAAGGGTAGAGGAGGGCATCCATTGGCGTCACCATCGTCAGATTCGCATTGACAAATCATGCGTTCGGCGAACTCGTGACGGCTGGAACGGACGAATGCTTGTCCACAGAATCGGTGGGCAAGATTGTGGATATCCTGAGCATCGCCGGGCCAACGTGTTGATGCGTAACGCATTTGACCCGGCGTACGAAATTCGCGCGTTGCTTCGTCTCCCATTCTGAACCGGTAAAAAAATTCGCGCCGGCCGCGTCAAAAAACGCCTAAACCCGGAATGCCTGGACGGTTTGCCCGAGTTCGCGCGCCTGCGCGTCGAGCGCGTGCGCGGCCGTCGCCGCTTCGTTCACGAGGGCGGCATTCTTCTGCATCAAACGATCCATCTGCGATACCGCGTCGTTCACTTCGTCGATGCCGCTGCTTTGCTCGCGCGAAGCCGTCGCGATCGCTTCGACGAGCATCGACACGGCGTCGACGGAAGCGAGCAGATCGGCGAGCGTCGTGCCCGCGCGCATGACCGTCGAGCCGCTCGATTCGACGTGCGCGTTCACTTCGCGGGTCAATTGCGAGATTTCCTTCGCCGCGGCCGACGAGCGTCGCGCGAGCGCGCGAACTTCCTCGGCGACGACAGCAAAGCCACGTCCGAGCGACCCGGCTCGCGCCGCTTCGACCGCCGCGTTCAGCGCGAGCAGATTCGTCTGAAACGCGATGGATTCGATCACGCTCGTAATCTGCCGGATCTGCGCCGAACGCGACGACAAATCCATCATGCGCGCGATTGCATCGGCGACGGCGCGTTCGCCATCCTTCGCGCGCCCAGACGCTTCCCTCGCCAACTCGCGCGCGCGATTCGCGTGATCGGCGTTCGCGCGAACGGTGGATGCGATCTGCTCCATGCTCGCCGACGTCTGCTGCAAGCTCGCCGCATGTTCCTCGGTGCGCGCGGACAGCGCGTGGTTGCCCTCGGTGATGTCCGCCGCCGCGACGCCGATGGTCTGCGTCGAGCGCTTGATGTCGCCGACCATCGACGCGAGCTGGCTGCGCATCAGGCTCATCGCGTACATCACGCTTTCCGTGTCGCCGCGCGCGACGGGCACATCGGTCAGCAGATCGCCTTGCGAGACGCGCCGCGCCACGCTTGCCGCGAGTTCCGGTTCGCCGCCGAGCTGGCGCATGAGCGAGCGCGCCAACGAAAAGCAGAGCCAGCCGACGAGCGCCACGCCCGCCCCGATGCACGCGCCCACGCTCCATTGCACGATGCGGCTCACGCGTTGCGCGTCGTCGTATTCCTGCTGTGCGGCGGTGAGCTGAAACGCGCGCAGATCGGTGCTTTCCTTCTTGACGCGCTTCGCTTGCGGCTCGATCTGCTGCGTGACGATCCACTGTGCTTCGGCCAAATTGTTGGCGGCGAGCAGATCCGTCGACGGACGAAAGCCTTTGTCGCGCAGTGTCGCCCAGTCGGCGGCGAGGCGCTTTGCGAGCGGCGCTTCGGTCGAATCGAGCGGATAGCGCAGATAGCGGCCGAGCAGGGCATCGATATTTGCGACGCGCTGCTGCGTCGATGCGACCACGGCTTGCGTCTTTTGCGCCGATGGATCGAGCACGGCGTCGCTGATCGCGAACTGGCTTTGCGTGATGAGTTCGTCGATCGTGGAGATGGTCTGCAGCGCTTGCACGCGCCCTTCGAAGACGTGGCGTAGCGCGGCATTGCCTTGCTGGACGCCGAATAATCCGACGCTGCCGACCGCGACGAGCACGGCGGCGACCGCGCCCGTGACGATCGCGAGGCGCGCCTTGACGGTGAACTTTGACATTTTCGGTAGAAGAGAAACGTGCGCGGAGAAGTCCGGAGGCGCGCAGCGGCCAATCATCGGACTTTTGTGGAGAGCGCAATCTACCGATTGTCGAAGACGTTTGTGTGACAAGCGCCGCGGTCACGCGCCGCAAACCTTTGCGTGCGCGTTCCCAACGAAAGCGACCGATGCCCCGCAATCAATCGCGCTTCGGAATCTCCAGTCCGCGCTTCACCGCAGGCCGCGCGAGAAACGCGTCGAGCACGCGCTCGACGTTCTTGAACTCGTGAAAATCCACCAGCTCGCGCGCTTCGTAAAAGCCGATCAGATTGCGCACCCACGGAAACGTGGAGATATCCGCGATGCTGTACTCGTCGCCCATGATCCAGTCGCGACCTTCGAGCCGCTTGTCGAGGACACCAAGAAGCCGCTTCGATTCGGCGACGTAGCGCGCACGCGGACGCTTATCCTCGTAATCCTTGCCCGCGAACTTGTGAAAGAAGCCGACCTGCCCGAACATCGGGCCGACGCCGCCCATCTGGAACATCAGCCATTGCAGCGTTTCGTAGCGCTTCGCCACATCGTCGGGCATCAACTGGCCGCTCTTCGCCGCGAGATAGACAAGAATCGCACCGGATTCGAAGAGCGGCATCGGCTCGCCGTTGGGTCCGTCCGGATCGATGATCGCGGGAATTTTGTTGTTCGGATTGAGCGACAGGAACTCGTCCGACATCTGATCGTTCTTGTCGAAGCGCACGAGATGCGGCTCGTAAGGCAGGCCGGTTTCCTCGAGCATGATCGAGACTTTCACGCCATTGGGCGTCGGCAGCGAATAGAGCTGAATGCGCTCGGGATGCTGAGCGGGCCATTTGCGGGTGATGGGGAAATCGGCAAGCGCGGTCATTTAGAGTCCTCGAAGGTCGAAGCGCCGAATATAACGATTTCGCGGCTTTCCTGCGTCGAAGACACCATCGCGCGCGCTGTCATCCGCTCGCCGCATCGACAGGAAAAGATTGAGGGATCTCGTACAGACGACGTATGTCGAAACGCGGAATCTGTTCTTGCCTCGACTACAAAAGCGATTGTAGGAATCGCAGCATCGATACGAGGATTGCGCGCAGCGCGAAGGTCAAGAAGTCAACGAACAACGAAGAAACCAAGCCCTTGCGGGAATGTGCAGCGCGAACGCGACGTGCGGGCCGGTCCACTGGCTCGGTTATTGCATCGGCACGGGTGCCCGGGAATCCGTGCCGGCCTTACGAACCGTTGGTTACGCTGCCATGAAAACCGCTCCTCTCGCAACGCTTACCGCAATCGCTGCCGTGGTCGGGGGACTGCTGCCCAGCCTGTGCACCGCCACGTCTCTCGAAAGCCAGCTCGACTGCAAGTCCAGCGCGCACAACTTCATCGCACCGCTCGTCGCCGATAAATCCATCGACGCGCGCCCCATGCGCGTCGAGGCGAATTCGGTCAACGCGTTCAAGCCGACCCAGGGAAGCGAGCTCACCGCTTACGGCTTTCGCGTGTATGCCGTGCTGGGCTACGAGCACGGCGACGACATGTTCAAGCGCGGCAGCGGCCAGCCGATCAACGATTCCGCGTATGGCGTCGTGGTGCTCGCCGCGTCGGAAACGGTCGAGGCGAAGGTGCGCGAATCGGGCAGCACGGCGGTCGTCAAACAGGTCGTGCCGATGATGATGACCGCCGTCTTCTGCGACGGCAGCGGCGCGAGCAAGACGACGGCCGGCGCCGTTACGACGGAAGCGTCGCGGAATCGCTGAATCATCGTCGATAATGTTCTCCCCAAAAGCGCGCGCAAAGTGTCGCGCGCCCGACAACAGGAGAACGCCGACATGTCTGACGCAGCCAAGCAGTCTCAACGAATCGCCATCGTCACCGGAGCGGGAAGCGGGATCGGCCGTGCGGCGGCGCTGGCCTTGCTCGGCGACGGCTGGTCGGTCGTGCTTGCCGGAAGACGTCCCGCGCCGCTCGACGCGGTGATCGGCGAATCGAATGCAGCGGAGCGCGCGCTCGCCGTGCCGACCGACGTCTCCGATCCGCAATCGGTCGAGAAGCTCTTCAAGGCGGCGGTCGAGCGCTTCGGCCGCGTCGATCTGCTGTTCAACAACGCTGGCGTGACGAATCCGCCGGGACCGTTCGAGGACTGGACGCCCGAGCAATGGAAGAACGTCGTCGATATCAATCTGAACGGCATGTTCTATTGCCTGCAGCAAGCATTCCGCACGATGAAGGCGCAAACGCCCACGGGCGGCCGCATCATCAATAACGGTTCGATTTCCGCGAGCGCGCCGCGCCCCAATTCGGCGGCCTACACGGCGACGAAGCACGCGGTGCAAGGTCTCACGAAGACCGCATCGCTCGATGGCCGCAAGTACGACATCGCGGTCGGTCAGATCGATGTCGGCAATGCTTTCACCGAGCTGTCGGAGCGCATGTCGAAGGGCGTGCCGCAAGCGAACGGCGAGATCGCCATCGAACCGATGATGGACGTGAAGATCGTCGGCCAGTCGGTGCTCTACATGGCGAACCTGCCGCTCGAAGCCAACGTGCTGTTCCACACCGTGATGGCCACCAAGATGCCGTTCGTCGGCCGCGGCTGATTCTTCTTCTACGCGATCCGATACCAGACGCGAATGCCCGAGTACCAATGGCTCACGCTGGTATCGTCGCCGGCGCCGAACGTCGAGAGGCTTTCGACGTTCAGCACGTCGACGTCGTTCTCGGCAATCCACCTGTTCGCGCGCTCGACGAGCGCCGCGCCGTTCTCGTACACGTTGCCCTTGATGAGGTGATGCTGCACGATCTGTCGCTCGAAGTCTTCGTAAGCGATCTTCGCCATCCGCTGTCTCCTGATTTTCGTTCTGATGCGCCGATGTATCAGCGGTCGTATATGTTGCGGCGCAGCGCTATCGCCGCATGACGCGTTCTGCCGATTCGAGCATCATATGGCCTGAGACACGCTCGTGCGAATCGGTGAATTCCGCGTGCGGGCGGCACGAGAACGCCAAGGAGAGCACGATGGACATGCGGCAACGCGAGCACATCGAGGCAGTCGTCGCGGCGACCACGCGGGCGGACGCGCTCGGTACGGCGCGAGCGCACGACGGCATCATTCAGTCTTCATGGCGGCGTTGCGTGCATCAGTACGGACTCGATCCGTCGCGCATGCAGGAAGCGCGCATCCTGCCGCAGACGCGCCTGCGCGAGCATCAGCAGCGCATCGACGACTTCGCGCGCATCGCGCGTCACGGTCTCGAAGCCTTGTACGAGCAGGTCGCGGGCATGGGTTATGTCGTGCTGCTCACCGATGCGCTCGGCGTGACCGTCGATTACATCGGCGATGCGAACACCGATTCCTCGCTGCGCCGCGCGGGTCTCTATCTCGGCGCGGAGTGGAGCGAAGCGGGCGCGGGCACCTGCGCGGTCGGCACCGCGCTCACGACGGGGCAGGCGCTCACCGTCCATCAGATCGATCATTTCGACGCCACGCACATTCCGCTCACGTGCACCGCCGCGCCGCTCTACGATTCGCGCGGCGCGCTTTCCGCGATCCTCGACATTTCCGCGCTCGTGTCGCCGCAAGCGCGCGACAGCCAGAATCTCGCGCTGCAACTCGTGCGGATTTACGCGGGGCACATCGAGAACGCGAATTTTCTGCGCACGCATCGGCAGGACTGGATTCTGAAGCTGAACACCGCGCCGGAATTCGTCGATGTGAACCCCGAATATCTGATCGCGCTCGATGCGAGCGGACGCATCGTCGGACACAATCGCCGCGCGCATACGATGCTCGCCGCCGAAATCGGCCGTCCGGTCGCGCCGGGAGAAAGGGCGACGTCGCTGATCGGCGTGCCGTTCGATACGCTTTTCGACGCGCGCATCGAAGAGCTGGGCCGCTTCGTCTATTCGCGCCCGAGCGAATTGCGCGCGGTGCCGCTCGCAAAATCCGGCGCGCTGCTTTATCTGAGCGTGATGCCGCCCGCGCCGTGCGTCACGCCGTCGACCAACGCGACTGCGGCGCGCAGCGTGGAAGTGCCCGCGCCGCTCGCCGCGCTGTGCGGTGGCGATGCCGCGCTCAGGCGTCAACTGGAACGCGCCGCGAAGCTCGTCGATTCGCCGATCAACCTGCTCGTCAATGGCGAAACCGGCAGCGGCAAGGAGTTTTTCGCGAAGGCGCTGCATCGCGCGAGCGCGCGGCGCGCGGGGCCGTTCGTCGCGGTGAATTGCGCGGCGATTCCGGAGACGCTCATCGAAAGCGAATTGTTCGGGCATCTGCCGAACAGCTTTTCGGGCGCGGGCGCGAAAGGCAAGCGCGGGCTCATTCAGGAAGCGGACGGCGGCACGCTCTTTCTCGATGAAATCGGCGACATGCCGCGCGAGTTGCAATCGCGGCTGCTGCGCGTACTGGCCGAAGGCGAAGTGCTCGCGATCGGCGCGTCGCGGCCCGTATCGGTCGATGTGCGCGTGATTTCCGCCACCCATCATTCGCTCGACGCGCTCATGCACGACGGACGCTTCCGCGAGGATCTCTACTATCGCCTGAACGGCGCGCGCTTCACGCTGCCGCCGCTGCGCGAACGAAGCGATCTCGACTGGCTCGTCGACAAGCTGCTCGAAGGCGCGGTCACGCTGACGCCGGCGGCGCGTGAACGGCTGCATCGGCATGAGTGGCCGGGCAATCTGCGCGAGCTTTGCAACGTGCTGCGCTATGCGCGCGCGGTGTGCGCGAACGGTTCGATCGATGTCGATGATCTGCCGGAAGGATTCGATGGCGCGCCGACGCCAGTCGAAGCCGAGCCGGCGCGCGCCGTCGTCGAGGATTTCGATCCGCATCGGCTGCCGCCCGAAGGCATGCTGCTGATGCAGTATCTGCGCGCGGCGAGCTGGAATCTGAGCGCGGTCGCGCGGCAGATCGGCGTGAGCCGCATGACGCTTTACCGGCGCATGGCGCGCTACGGCATCAAGTCGCCGAATCAGCGCGACGCGGGTCACTAACGCGCGATACGCCTGTACTCCCGCCGATACACCTGCCGCTGTGACACCTGTCACGGCGGCGCCCCGTACACCCTCCAAAGCGCCCGATTTCCGCGGGTAATCCCTCGCTTTTTCGCGCGCGAAAGCCGTCTTCAGATTGGCATGGCGCTTGCCTTTATCCGCCGCACAAAACACACAACGGAGACACTGGCATGCGTGACAGCGCGGCGCCGCTCGTCGGCATCATCGCCAATCCTGTTTCGGCGCGGGACATCCGGCGCGTCATCGCGAATGCGAACAGCCTGCAGCTCGCGGATCGCGTGAATATTGTGTTGCGGCTGCTGTCGTCGCTCGCGTCGTGCGGCGCTTCGCGCGTGCTGATGATGCCGGACCGCGAAGGTCTCAAGGTCATGCTCCAACGGCATCTTTCGCGCAAGCAAGGTCCGGACGCCGCGCTCGCTCACGTCGAATTCCTCGACATGCCCGTGACCGCGCGCGTCGACGACACGTTTCGCGCCGCGCGCATGATGCACGACGCCGGCGCCGATGCGCTCATCGTGCTCGGCGGCGACGGCACGCATCGCGCGGTCGTGCGCGAGTGCGGCCAGGTGCCGATCGCAGGCTTGTCGACGGGCACGAACAACGCCTATCCGGAAATGCGGGAGCCGACCATCTCCGGACTTGCGACGGGGCTCTACGCAACGGGCCGCGTCCCCGCGCGCCAAGCGCTCGCGTCGAACAAGCTGCTCGACATCGAAATTCGCGATGCGAAAGGCAGCGTGCGCCGCGACATCGCGCTCGTCGATGCCGTGATTTCGCACGAGCATTTCATCGGCGCGCGGGCGCTGTGGAAGATCGACACGCTCGCCGCCGTCTACGTCTCTTACGCCGATCCGCAGGCGATCGGCATGTCGGCGATCGCCGGTCTGCTCGAACCGCTCGGGCGGCACGACAAGGGCGGACTCGCGATCGAGCTCGGCAGACCAGGCGACTGCGAATTCGAACTGCGCGCGCCGATCGCGCCCGGCCTCGTCGAACCCGTGCCGATCGCGAACTGGACGCGCCTCGCCGACGGCGTGCCGCATCGCGTGAAGCAGAAGAGCGGCATCGTCGCGCTCGACGGCGAACGCGAGCTCGCCTTCGGACCCGGCGACGAAGTGAGCGTCACGCTCAGGGAAAGCGCTTTTCGCAGCATCGATGTCGCCGCGTGCATGCGTTACGCGGCGGCGTCCGGGCTGATGCGTCAGTCCAGCAGCCACACCCGCTAGGCCAACCCACGGAAGACATCAAAGGAGACAGAGATGACAGCGACGCAACATGCGGGCGGCTTGCCGCTCTCCAAGGACGAACTGCTGAGCGCGTATCGCAAGATGCGCACGATCCGCGATTTCGAAGAGCGCCTGCACGTCGATTTCGGACGCGGGGACATTCCCGGCTTCGTGCACCTGTACGCGGGCGAGGAGGCGGCGGGCGTCGGCATCATGACGCATTTGAACGATGGCGACCGCATCGCGAGCACGCATCGTGGACATGGACACTGCATCGCGAAAGGCGTCGATCCGGTCGCGATGATGAAGGAGATCTACGGCAAGAAAGGCGGCTCGTGCAACGGCAAGGGCGGCTCGATGCATATCGCCGATCTGTCGAAAGGGATGATGGGCGCGAACGGCATTCTCGGCGCGGGCGCGCCGCTGATCTGCGGCGCGGCGCTCGCGGCGAAGTTTCGCGGCAAGGGCGAAGTCGGCATCACGTTCGCGGGCGATGGCGCGTCGAACCAGGGCACGTTTCTCGAAAGCCTGAATCTCGCGGCCGTGTGGAACCTGCCGGTGATCTTCGTGATCGAGAACAACGGCTATGCCGAATCGACCGCGCGTGACTACGGCACGGCCGTCGATAGCTACGTCGATCGCGCGGCGGGCTTCGGCATTCCGGGCGTGACCGTCGACGGCACCGATTTCTTTGCGGTGTACGAAGCGGCGGGCGAGGTCATCAAACGCGCGCGCGAAGGCGGCGGGCCGGCGCTGCTCGAATGCAAGATGATCCGCTTCTACGGTCACTTCGAAGGCGACGCGCAGACCTACCGCGCGCCCGGCGAAATCGACGATATCCGCTCGAACAAGGATTGCCTGAAGAAGTTCGCGGCCGCCGTCACGCAAGCCGACGTGATCTCCCCGGGAGAACTCGACGCGATCGACAAGGAGGTCGCCGCGCTGATCGACCGCGCGGTGCAGGAAGCGAAGGACGCGCCTTTGCCGACCGCCGCCGATCTGCTCACCGATGTCTACGTCAAATATTGATTCGAGGAGACAAACACCATGGCCCGCAAACTGAGCATGAAGATGGCGATCAACGAAGCCATCGATCAGGAAATGACGCGCGATCCGAGTGTGATCGTGCTGGGTGAGGACATCGTCGGCGGCGCAGGCGCGGACGGCGAGAAAGACGCGTGGGGCGGCGTGCTCGGCGTCACCAAAGGTCTGTACGCGAAGCACGGCGATCGCCTTCTGGATACGCCGCTCTCGGAATCGGCATACGTGGGCGCGGCGATCGGCGCGGCGGCGTGCGGCATGCGTCCGGTCGCGGAGCTGATGTTCATCGACTTCATGGGCGTGTGTTTCGACCAGATCTTCAATCAGGCGGCGAAGTTCCGCTACATGTTCGGCGGCAAGGCGGAAACGCCCGTCGTGATCCGCGCGATGGTCGGCGCGGGCTTTCGCGCGGCCGCGCAGCATAGCCAGATGCTGACCTCGCTGTTCACGCACATTCCGGGGCTGAAGGTCGTGTGCCCGTCGACGCCCTACGACACAAAGGGATTGCTGATTCAGGCGATCCGCGACAACGATCCGGTCATTTTCTGCGAGCACAAGAATCTCTACGGCTTCGAAGGCGAAGTGCCCGAGAACTCGTATGCGATTCCGTTCGGCGAAGCGAACGTCGTGCGCGACGGCAAGGACGTGTCGATCGTCACGTACGGCTTGATGGTGCATCGCGCGCTGGAGGCCGCCGCGACGCTCGCGAAGGAAGGCATCGAAGCGGAAGTCGTCGATCTGCGCACGCTGTCGCCGCTCGATCTCGATACGGTGCTGGAGACGGTCGAGAACACGGGCAGGCTCGTCGTCGTCGATGAGGCGAACCCGCGCTGCAATATCGCCACGGATATTTCCGCGCAGGTCGCGCAGCAGGCGTTCGGCGCGCTGAAAGCGGGCATCCAGATGGTCTGCGCACCGCATACGCCGGTGCCGTTCTCGCCGACGCTCGAAGATCTTTACATACCGAGCGCCGCGCAGATCGCCGACGCCGCACGAAAAACCATGAAGGGAGGAAAGCACTGATGGCCGCAATCACACCGATCGTGATGCCCAAATGGGGCTTGTCGATGAAGGAAGGCACGGTCAACGAATGGCTCGTGGAGGAGGGCACGGAGATTACCGTCGGCATGCCGATTCTCGATGTCGAAACCGACAAGATCGCCAACGCCGTCGAAGCGCCCGACGCGGGTTTGCTGCGTCGGCGGGTCGCGTCGGCGGGCGATACGCTGCCGGTCAAGGCGCTGCTCGGCGTGCTCGCGCCGTCCGACGTGAGCGACGCCGATATCGACGCGTACGTTTCGTCCTACGTCACGCCCGCCGAAGATGAGGAAGCGGGCGAGGAAGCGGCGGCGTATCACTTCGTCGATGTCGATGGCATCCGCGTGCGCTACGCCTCGCGCGGCGGCGACGATGCGAGCCGGCCCGCGGTGTTGTTCATCCACGGCTTCGGCGGCGATCTCGACAACTGGCTGTTCAACCTCGATGCGCTCGCCGAAAGGAACCGCGTATTCGCGCTGGATCTGCCGGGCCACGGACAATCGACGCCTAAAGTGCCTGGAACGTCTCTGGCAGCGCTGGCCGCGTTCGTCGGCAAGTTCATGGACGCCGTGGGTCTGGAAGCGGCGCATCTCGTCGGCCATTCGATGGGCGGCGGCATCGCGGCGCAGATGGCCGTCGACCAGCCGTCGCGCGTGCAGTCCGTGTCGCTCATTTCGCCTGCCGGCTTCGGCGATGAAGTGAACAATGCGTACACCGAAGGCTTCGTCACGGCCGAATCGCGTCGCGAGCTGAAACCGGTGGTCGAACTGCTGTTCGCGAATCCCGAACTCGTCAGCCGCCAGATGCTCGACGATCTCCTGAAGTACAAGCGGCTCGACGGCGTCAGCGACGCGCTGACATCGCTCAACGGCGGCTTGTTCGCGGGCGGAAAGCAGAGCGCGCTGCCGGGCGGCAAGCTGGCTGCGTCGGGCAAGCCGGTGCTCGTGATCTGGGGCGAAAAGGACCAGATCATTCCCGCCGCGCACGCGAAGCATGCACCGGAAGGCGCGACCGTTCGCGTGTTCGACGACGCCGGGCACATGAGTCAGATGGAGAAGGCCAACGAAGTCAACGCGTTGTTGAAGGAGCACGTAGGCAAGGGCGGCTGATCGCCCGGCGCGCGCCGCGGCGGAGCAGGACACCGTCGCGGCGCGTCCGCGCGTTCTTGACTACCATGTCGGGATCGCGTCTGCGTCGGCGCGTCATTCCTTCGATGCCATGCCCTTCCAACTGATCGATCCCGCCGCGCTTTCCGGCGATCCGCACGATCCGCTGCAAGCCGAAGAAGCGCTCCTCGCGCGCGCGGCCGCGGGCGATGCCGTCGCGCATGTCTGGGACGCGCCTGCATCGCTCGTCGTGCCGCGCAGCTATCAGCGTTACGCGGCGCTCGCCGACGCGCGCGAGGCTTTTGCTGCGCGCGGCTGTCCCGTGTGGCTGCGTCTGTCCGGCGGCGGTCTCGTTCCGCAGGGTCCGGGCGTGCTCAATCTGAGCCTCGCGTATCCGGTGCGCGCGCCGATGGGCGCGCTGTCCGAAACCGTCTACGTGCATCTGTGCCGGATTCTCGCCGATGCGCTCAACTCGCTCGGCGTGCTGACGCACTGGCAGGCGGTCGAAGGCTCTTTCTGCGACGGCCGCTTCAATCTCGCCTGGGGCCCCGGCGACGACGCCCGCAAGGTCGCGGGCACCGCGCAGTACTGGCGGCGCGTGCCGCACGGCGACAAGGACCAGCCGCTCTATGCGGTGCTTGCGCACGCCGTCCTGCTCGTCGATGCCGATCCGATCGAAATCAACGAGCGCGCCAACGCCTTCGAAGCGATGATCGAAAGCGGACGCCGCTACGAAGAACTGCGGATCGTGACCGTTGCGCAGGCGCTCGCCTACGAATGCTTTTCGATGCCCGCCGACCTGCGCGAGCGCGTGCGCGCGACATTGATCGACCGCGTGAAGGATGCGTCGCCGCCGGAACAATAAAAACGCATCGAGGTGGCCATGCCGCTCAGAAGTGCTTCGAACGGGTTCTTCTTCGCGCTTTGGGTGGCCGTGTGCGCGGCCGCGCCCGAATTTCTGTGGCAAGGGCTGCTTTCGCTCTTCGGCCATTTTTCGCTGACCGATGCCGCCGCCGCGCTCCTGATCGGCGCGATTCTCGCGTTCTTCGTCGAGCCGGTGCTGGAGCGCTTGCGCGGTCTGTCCGACGCGCACGAGCCCGCCGAGAAATCTCCCGCTTTCGCCGCGTGCGAGGCGTTGAGCTTTGCGATCGTCGCCGTCTGCGTGCACGAGGCGATCACCGTGTATGTCGCAGCGAGTCACTCCAACGAGCAGGCAAGCGAGAACCTCGTGAAAGCCGTGGCGCAGGCGCTGCAATGGGCGATCACGCCGTTTTTCATCACGATTGCGTGGATGGCCGCGCGCGCGCCGTCGTGGATCGCGTGGCCGATTGCGGCGCTGTCGATCATCGTCGGTTTGCTGGTCGGCGTGATATTCGGCTGGAGCGCGCATGTGCTCGTGACCAGCGCGATTCCCACGATAGCCGTGCTGATCGCGGGATGTCTCATCGTGCGGGAACAGTGGGATGCGTTCACGTTCAGGCGCTGCGCCCGCGCGACCGGCGTGATCGCGCTCGCCTGGCTCGTGCTGACGGGCGCGCTGCAACTCGCGCTATGGCTCGCGCACGTACAGGCGTTTCGCGTGTATGAGCGATCGGAGTTCTGGAGCGACTTGCGGTTTTATATCGGCTGGGTGACGGGCTTGCTCGTGGCGCCGTCGTTCGTGCCCGATGCGCCGCTCGCCGCCGGCGGCGATGACCGGCGCGTGCGGCATTGACTCAGTCTGTCAGTAAGTTCCGGGCGGCGGCTGCCAGCCCGGCGGCGGAGGAGGCGGCGGAGGCGTGGTGGAATACGCGCCGCCGGACGGCTGAACCATGCGCGTCGAGCCGCGTACCGGCACTTTGTCGCCGGCGGCGTACATGCATTGCAGATACGCGTAGTCGTAGCGCTGCTGCACGTTGTAGCCCGATGCCTGCGATGCCCCGACGCCGAACGCGCTGCCGGTCAGAAGGCCCGCGCCCGCGCCGATGGCCGCTCCCGATCCGCCGCCGAAGGCCGCGCCCGCCGCCGCGCCGAGCGCGGTGCCGACGACCGCGCTGCCGACCGCGCTGTTGGTCGCCGCCTGATTGGCGTCCACGCCGCCGACCTGCTGAAGGGCAAACTGGCGGCAGGAGTTGTCATCGGCGCGGAACTGGTCGAACGTTTTGGTGCTGCCGGGTAGCGCCATCACACTGGGGCCGGTAGGCATCACGGTGCAGGCCGAAAGGCCCGTCACGCCGATTGCCGCCAGTAAAAGGCCAAGCCTCGAGTAGTTCATGGATTCTTGCGAATTCGCTTGGTTATCGGTTTTCAAAGTGCCGAACAGCATCAGTTCGATGGCGGCGGCGTCGCCGGAACCGGACGCCATGCGTTGGCGCATTGCTTCACGTACGGGTAGTAGGCCTTCGCGGAGTCGCAGTAGTACCACATGCCTGGCTGCTGCGCGGGCGCGCCCGGATCGGCGGCGGGCTGACCCTGCTCGACGTATTGAACCGGCGCGGCAGGCTGAACGACGACGGGCGGCGGCGGATAGTAGTAATACGGCGCCGGCGCGACGGGATACGGGTAATACACGGGTCCGCCGACCCACACGCCGACGCGCGCCCAGGCGTACGCGTTGGCGGTCACGCCCGCGCTCGCGATCAGCGATAGCGCGATAAAAGCCTTCAGGCGATTCACGTCCTTCTCCAGAAAAAATGTTTGCGATGTCGATGGCACTAACGGAAATCCGACCTCCGCAGTTGACCTGACATAGCGCATCCTCGAACGCTATTCCCTTTGCCGGAGAATTTCAATTACGCGGAACGGCGCGTATTTTTCGGCGCGTTACCCGGTAACAAAGTGTCGTGAATTCATGCGCGCAGCACGGTGATTCCGGCGCGTTCGATCGGTTCGACGAGCTTCGCGTCGGCGGTTTCCTCGACGATGACCGTCTGAGCCAGATCGATCCCGCCGATCCTGTAGGCCGAAGCCGCGTTGAGCTTCGCCGCCGACGCCAGCACGACGGTTTCCGCCGCGCGCGCCGCGAGCGCGCGCTTGACGTGCGCTTCCTCGAAATCGCCGGTGGTGAGGCCGGCCGTCGGATGTACGCCGGTGACGCCCATGAAATAGAGATCGGCGTGAATGTGCGACATGGCTTCGACGGCAGCGGCCCCGACCGTGACGATCGAATGCTTGTAGAGCTTGCCGCCGATCAGCACGACGTCGACCGAAGCGTGCTCCGCCAGCGCCACGGCGACGCTCGGACTATGCGTGACGATCGTCGCGGACAGATTCGCCGGCAACTGACGCACGAGCAGCGCGGACGTCGTGCCGCCGTCGATGATCGCGATCTGCCCCGGCGCGATCATGTCCGCCGCTTTCTTCGCGATGCGCCGCTTCGCCTCCGATTCCATGTCCTCGCGCCGCGCGAACGGCGCGATCGCGGGCGAAGCAGGCAGCGCGCCGCCGTGCACGCGTTGCAGCAGCCCTTCGGCCGCGAGTTCGCGCAGATCGCGCCGCACCGTGTCCTCGGAAATGCCGAAGCGTGCGCTTAGTTCGGCGGCGAGCACCTGGCCGTCGCGTTTGAGGGCATCGAGAATCGCTTTCTTGCGCTGACTGGTCAACATTGTTTGCACGAAATTTCTTGATATTGCACGAAACTGCACGCTACCATGAGTTCAACAACTTGTCGAACGGGTGAACCGATGGAAACGAGCGAGCGCGTCCGCATCCTCAAAACCGAAGTGCTGTCGGACGACTGGTACGTCCTCAGAAAAGTGACTTTCGATTTTCAGCGCCGCGATGGCGTCTGGCAGCGTCAGAGCCGCGAAACCTACGATCGCGGCAACGGCGCGACGATTCTGCTGCGCGATCGCAAGACCGGCAACGTGCTGCTGACGCGCCAGTTCCGCATGCCCGCGTTCGTCAACGGACACGACGGCATGCTGATCGAGTCGCCCGGCGGCCTGCTCGACGACGCCACGCCCGAAGAGCGCATTCGCGCGGAAGTCGAGGAGGAAACGGGTTATCGCGTGCATCGCGTCGAGAAGATCTTCGAGGCGTTCATGAGCCCGGGATCGGTGACGGAGAAGCTCTATTTCTACGTCGGCGATTACGACAGCTCGATGCGCGTTTCGGACGGCGGCGGCGTAGAGGAAGAGGGCGAGGAAATCGAGACGATCGAAGTCCCGCTGCAAACCGCCATGCAGATGATCGAGCGCGGCGAAATCATGGACGGCAAGACGATCATGCTGCTGCAATACGCCGCGCTCGCGGCGCGTTCAGGCGAGTAGCGACACCGTCTTCACCTGCGCCCACAGGCGCATGCCTTCGACGATGCCTAGCCGGTCCAGCGAATAACGCGTGACGCGCGCGAGCAGCGGCGAGCCGTCGACGTCGAGCCGCACCACGGCTTGCGACGGATGGGCGTCCTTCGCGATGCCGATCACCGTCGCGGGCAGCACGTTCAGCACGCTGCTGCGCTCGTGCTCGTGCGTGCCGGTGACGAGACTCACGTCGCGCGCCTTGATGGCGACGCGCATCGTCTTGCCGCAGGACAAAGGCGTATGCACGACGGCGAGCTTCGCGCGCGAGCCCGGCAGCGCGAGCGTGAGCAGGCCGTACTTGCTGTCGTATCCGTCGACGATTCCCTCGAACACGACCGATGCGTCGTCGGCCATTGCGAGCGGCAGATCGAGCCGCGCGAGCGTATCGGCGATCGGCCCGCTCGCAAGCGCACGGCCGCCTTCGAGCAGCACGAGATGATCCGCGAGACGCGCGACTTCTTCGGGCGCGTGGCTCACGTAGATCACGGGAATGTCGAGTTCATCGTGCAGGCGTTCGAGATACGGCAGGATTTCCTGCTTGCGTTTTTGATCGAGCGACGCGAGCGGTTCATCGAGCAAAAGCAGACGCGGACTCGTCAAGAGCGCCCGCGCGATGCCCACGCGTTGCCGTTCGCCGCCTGACAATCCGGCCGGCATGCGCTCCAGCAGATGCGCGATGCCGAGCAAGTCCGCCGCCTGCGACAGATCCACGCGCCGCTCTGCCGGTTTCACGCGCTCCAGCCCGAAGCGCAGATTCTTCTTCACGCTCAAGTGCGGAAAGAGGCTCGCTTCCTGAAAGACGTAGCCGAGCGGGCGCTTGTGCGTCGGCAGAAAAATGCGGCGCTCGGTGTCGAGCCAGACTTCGCCGTTGACGACGAGCCGCCCGGCGCGCGGCCGCGCGAGTCCCGCGAGACAGCGCAGCAGCGTGGTTTTTCCGGAGCCGGAATGGCCAAAGATCGCGGTGACGCCACGACCGGGCAGCGCGAGATCGATATCGAAGGCGAAACCCTCGTGCTCGACGAGAAAGCGCGCTTCGATGGCTTCGTCGGAACGGGTATGCGCGCGGTCGAGCATCACGCGTTGATAAGTGAGTTCAGACATGAGCCGTGACGGAACGTCGGCCGGAGTAGAGCAGCAGAAGAACGACGAACGAGAATATCACCATGCCGCCCGCGAGCCAGTGCGCCTGCGCGTATTCGAGCGCCTCGACGTGATCGAAGATCTGCACGGACACGACGCGCGTGCGCCCCGGAATATTGCCGCCGATCATCAGCACGACGCCGAATTCGCCGACGGTATGTGCGAAGCCGAGAATCGTCGCCGTGACGATGCCCGGCCGCGCGAGCGGCAGCGCCACCGTGAGAAACGTGTCCCACGGACCGGCGCGCAATGTCGCGGCGGCTTCGAGCGGACGGCGCCCGATCGCTTCGAACGCATTCTGCAGCGGCTGCACGACGAACGGCATCGAATAGATCACCGAGCCGACGACGAGCCCCGTGAACGTGAACGGCAGCAAGCCGATACCGAGCGCCTGCGTGATCTTGCCGACATAACCGTTCGGCCCCATCAGCACGAGCAGATAGAAGCCGATGACCGTCGGCGGCAGCACGAGCGGCAGCGCCACCACCGCGCCGACGACGCCCTTCAGTTTCGAACGCGTATGCGTGAGCCACCACGCGATCGGCGTGCCGACGACGAGCAGGAGCACCGTTGTCAGCGACGCGAGTTCGAGCGTCAGCGTAATAGCCTGGAGATCGGCGCTATCGAGCGGCATCGGCGAAATTAGAGTTGATAACCGTAGGACTTGATGACTTCGGCGGCCTTCGGACCCTTCAGGTACTCGATGAACTGCTTCGCGACCGGATTGTCCTTGCCCTTGTTCAGGATAACCGCGTCCTGCTTGATTGGCTCGTGCAGGTTCGCCGGCACGATCCACGCCGAGCCGCTCGTGACCTTGCCGTTCTTGTAGATCTGCGACAGCGCGACGAAGCCGAGCTCCGCGTTGCCGGTCGCGACGAACTGCTGCGTCTGTGAAATGTTCTGGCCTTCGACGACCTTGGGCTTGATTTCTGCTGCGAGGCCGAGCTTGTCGAGCGTCTGATAGCCGGCGAGACCGTACGGCGCGGCCTTCGGGTTCGCGATCGCGATGTGCTTGAACGCGTTCTTCTTCAGCACGTCGCCTTTATCGTCGACGTAGCCGTCTTTCGCGGACCACAGCGCGAGCGCGCCCGTCGCGTAGGTGAAGCGGCTGCCGGGCACGGTCGCGCCTTCGCTGTCGAGCTTGGCGGGCGTGGCGTCGTCGGCGGCGAGGAACACTTCGAACGGCGCGCCGTTCTTGATCTGCGCGTAGAACTGACCCGTCGCGCCGAACGATGCGACGACCTTGTTGCCGGTGTCTTTCTCGAAGTCGGCGGCGATCGCCTGCACGGGCGCCGTGAAGTTGGCCGCGACCGCGACCTGCACTTCGCCGGCCAGCGCGGATGCCGAAGCAATGCCCGCAGCGAGCGGAACGAACGCGCAAAGCAAAGCGCGCAGAATACGAGTCATCACGTAAAGCTCCTTGAACCGAGTTGAAATTCTGCTTATGGAACGACTTCAGGCGGCGCGTTGGAGGCCGCGAGCGTGTGGCCGTAGGGTCCGGCGAGCACCGTAATATATACGAGTATATTGCGTCGGTGCATGGGTTTCGGCGCGACTCGTCGGATGATTGTTTGATGGACTCATTGTGAGTGACACTCAAATATATGAGTTGACCGTTTTCGCGTTTTTCGATGACACTGATCGCCGAAAGGTAAATTGCCAGCCACGATAAACTGAGCCGCGCTCAATTCGAGCGCGCAGGAGACGAAGCATGACCGACGCAGCAAATCTGCAACGCCTGAAGCTCGGCATCGAAGGCCACGTCGCGCGCGTGACGCTCGATCGCCCCGACGTGCGCAACGCCTTCGACGACGCGACCATCGTCGAGCTGACCGCCGCCTTCCGCGCGCTCGACGACGACGCCAACGTGCGCGTTATCGTGCTTGCCGCGAACGGTCCGGCATTCTGCGCGGGCGCCGATCTCAACTGGATGAAGCGCATGGCGGGCTATTCGGAAGCGGAAAATCGCGCCGATGCGCTCGGTCTCGCCACCATGCTCAACACGATTTACGCCTGCTCGAAGCCGGTCATCGCGCGCGTGCAGGGCGACGCCTACGCGGGCGGCATGGGACTCGTCGCCGTGTGCGATATCGCGGTCGCGGCGGACACGGCGCACTTCTGTCTCTCCGAAGCGAAGCTCGGCCTGATGCCCGCGACGATCGCGCCGTACGTGGTCCGCGCGATGGGCGCGCGCGCGGCGCATCGCTATTTCGTGACGGCCGAGCGCTTCGATGCCGCCGAAGCGCTGCGTCTCGGTTTCGTACACGAAGCCGTCGCCGCCGATCAGCTCGATGCGTGCGTCGAAGCGATCGCCGCGAGCATCGCCGCGAACAGTCCGAACGCCGTGCGCGAATGCAAGAAGCTCGTCGCGGATTTCGCGGGCAAGGAGATCGACGAATCGTCGATCGGCGAGACGGCGGAGCGCATCGCGCGCATCCGCGCATCGGACGAAGGGCGCGAAGGCGTGCGCAGCTTCCTCGAGAAGCGCAAGCCGTCCTGGCTCGTTTGAAGCACCGGAGGAATCGACGTGATTACGCTGCATCACTGCGTGAGCGCGCGCTCGTTCCGGCCGCTGTGGGCGCTGGAAGAAATCGGCTTGCCGTATGAACTGAAGATGCTGCCGTTTCCGCCGCGCGTGTTCGCGCGCGGTTTCAAGGACGTGAATCCGCTCGGCACGATTCCGGCGCTCACCGACGATGCGGACGACGCGCTTTTCATGACCGAATCGTCGGCGATCTGCCAGTATCTGGCGGCGCGCTATTCGCCGGGCGCGCTCGATGTCGCGCCGCACGAGGCCGATTTCGGCCGTTATCTCAACTTCGTGCATTTCGGCGAAGCGACGCTCACGTTTCCGCAGACGCTCGTGCTTCGCTACGCGCATCTGGAGCCGCCGGAGCGTCTGCAGCCGCAGATCGTCGAGGATTACGCGCGGTGGTTCCACGCGCGTCTGCGCACGCTCGCGCCGCTGCTCGACGCGCAGCCGTATCTGTGCGCGGGGCGTTTCACGGCGGCGGACATTTCCGTCGGCTACGCGCTGATGCTCGCGGAATTGCTGGGGCAGAGCGCGCACTTCGCGCCATCGATCGCGGAATACTGGCGGCGTCTGCGCGAACGCGAAGGCTTCGTCCGCGCGCTCGAGGCGCAGGAAGCCGCGGCGCTCGCGCAAGGCGTATCGACGACGGCGTCGCCACTGCTGCGTCCGTAGTTACCCTCCTTCACGTCCCCCCGTCCGTAGGGCTGTGCGAAGCGCCACGCAGCCGTACTCTTCACATCACGCGCTGACGTTCACGCGCGCCGATTCAGAGAGTCTTACTTGACGAGGTTGGCGATGATCGTTCTTTCCTGGTTCCTGTCGGTTGTCCTTGCGCTGCTCGCGACGGCCACCATTGCGATGGCGCTGCCGACATCCCCCGCGGACGAACTGAACGCCACCGCGCCGCAATCGATTTTCAGCATCGAGATGAATCGCTTCGACGCGGTGCTCGCGTCGTGCATGCCGAATGCCGACTGAAGACGACGACGACGACGGCGGCGCGCGCGGGGCGCGTCGTTGGGCGGCGGAAGTAAGTGTTGTCGAATCAATGCGTTGCAGCAAAATCTGAAACGATATCCACAGGCTTGTGCCCAGTTTCTGTGGACAACATAAAGCATCGAGGCCGAAGAGCCTGGGAAGATAACCCCAAGCCAGGCGCCACGGGCGCGTCAGGAGACCAACCGACGCAGCAGCAGAATCCGCCGATAATGACGGTTCCACGACAACCGGCGTCGAACCAGGAACCGCATGACCGCCAATCTTCCCAACATCTGGGACGACGATTACCGGCGCTGGCTCGCCGAACTGAAACTGCGTGTCGAGCGCGCGCGCCAGCGGGCGGCGGCCAGCGCGAACCGGGAGCTCGTCACGCTGTACTGGCAGATCGGCCGCGATATTCTCGATCGTCAGCGGCGACAGGGCTGGGGCGCGGGCGTCATCGATCAGCTCGCGCGCGATCTGAAATCGGCGTTTCCCGACATGCGCGGCTTTTCACCGCGCAATCTGAAATACATGCGCGCGCTCGCGCAGGCGTGGCCGGACGAGGCATTCGTGCAGCAGCCTGCTGCACAATTGCCGTGGTTCCATCTCTGCACGCTGCTCGACAAGCTCAAGAATCAGGACGATCGAAGCTGGTACGCGGCGAAGGCGCTGGAGCACGGCTGGTCGCGCCAGATTCTCGTGATGCAGATCGAAACCGCCGCGCACACGCGCAGCGGCAGCGCGATCACCAATTTCGACGAGCGCCTGCCGCCGCCGCAATCCGATCTGGCGCGCGACGCGCTCAAGGATCCATACATCTTCGATTTCCTCGGACTCGCCGAAAACGCGCAGGAACGCGATATCGAACAGGCGCTCACCCAGCACATCACACGCTTTCTGCTGGAGCTGGGCGCAGGCTTCGCGTTCGTCGGACGGCAGTATCGGCTGGATGTGGGCGGCGACGAGTTCTTCATCGATCTGCTGTTCTATCACCTGAAGCTGCGCTGCTACGTGGTGGTCGAACTGAAGACGACGCCGTTCAAGCCCGAATACGCCGGCCAGCTCAATTTCTACCTCTCCGCTGTCGATGCGCAACTGAAGGCGCCCGACGATCAGCCGACGATCGGGCTTTTGCTGTGCAAGGAGAAGAACCGGCTGGTCGCCGAATATGCACTGCGCGGCGTCGCGAAGCCGATGGGCGTCGCCGAATATCAGCTGCTGCGTGAAGTTCCGGCATCGCTGGAGACGACCCTGCCTTCGATCGACCAGATCGAGGCCGAATTGCGCGGCGACATGCCAGACGAGCGGTGAAGCGGCCAGAAAATTAGGCCAAAAAAAAGCCCGCTTCAGTTGAGCGGGCTTGAATCCACATCGGTTGAGACATGGAGGAGACAGGTGTTAGTATAAACCCTTAAGCCGCCACGTCAACACCTAAAACAAAAAAAATCGCAATCGGTAATCGACCGCAGCAAATTTGCAACACATCGGCGGCGGTCACTGCTTGCCGAGGCTGTGATAGTAGGCGGCCAGATTGGCGACGTCCGCGTCGGACAAGGTTTTCGCCATCATCGACATCATTTCGTTCTTGCGCTCGCCCGTGCGGAAATCGTTGAGCGCCTTCACGAGATATTCCTCCGTCTGCCCGGCGAGATTGGGCGCTTCCGGCAGTTTCGACATTCCGTCGATGCCATGACACGCCGCGCACGCCGTCGCCTTCGCGCGCCCGGCTTTGATGTCGCCGGCGGCGAACGACGCGGAAGCGCCCGCCGCCAGAACGCCCGCGAGCACCGCCGCCGTCAGCGCGACCCTCATTTGGCCCCCGAATACGAAATGCGATAGATCGCGCCCGCGTAGTCATCGGAGACGAGCATCGAGCCGTCTTGCAGCATCTGCACGTCGGCGGGACGGCCCATGTACTCACCGCTGCTCGTCAGCCAGCCTTCCGCGAAGACTTCCGCCTCGCCTGCGGTGCCGTCGTCCTTGATCGGCGTGAACATGATGCGCGCGCCGATCGGCTTCGTGCGGTTCCACGAGCCGTGCTCCGCAACGAAGATGCCGCCCTGATACTTCTGCGGGAACATCTTCCCGTTGTAGAACGACATGCCGAGATCGGCGGCATGCGCGGCGAACTCGACCTGCGGAAACACGAGACCCGCCGGCGGATTCTGGTCCTTGTATTCCACCGTTCGCACCTTGCCGCCGCCGTACCACGGAAAGCCGAAGTTCTCGCCGCCCTTGGTCGCGCGATTCAGCTCGCCCGGCGGGGTGTCGTCGCCCATGCCGTCGACCTGGTTATCGGTGAACCAGAGCGTCTTGTCCTTCGGATTGAAATCGAGACCGACCGAATTGCGCACGCCGTGCGCGTAGACTTCGCGGTTCTTGCCGTCCTGATCCAGACGGATGATGCCCGCGAGCCCATTCCTGTCGAGTTCGGCGAGCTTGTCTTTCGGCGGCACGTTCCACGGCTGGCCGAGCGCGATGTACAGCTTCTTGTCCGGCCCGACGCGGCAGTAGCGCGCGCCGTGATTGAAGCTTTCGAACTGCGTCGGGATCAGCTTGCCCTGCGGGACGACGACCGCCGCGGCGACATCCGGTCCGCCTTCGCCGAAGAACTGCGCCGCCGGGAAGCCGAGCACGCGGTTCTGCTCGACCACGTAGAGCACGCCGTCCGGCGAGAAGCAGACGCCATTGGGCACCTTGAACGTCACCGACGACGCGAACTGCACGACATCGCTCGCTACGCGTTGCTTGGTCCGGTCAGTCACCTGCCACACGCGATTTTTGCGGCTGCCGACGAACACGACGCCCGTCGAAGGCTCGATCGTCATCGCGCGGGCCTCGGGCACGACGGCGTATAGCTCGATTTTGAAGCCGGGCGGCAATTTGATCTGCTCGAGATTCTTGCGCAGCGCATCGGCCGTCTGGCCAGCTTGCGGAATGGCTTCCGGCGGTGCGGCATTGCCCGTCTGCCGGAAATTCGAAAGCGCGTTGATGTTGTCCTGCGCGGCGTTCGCGTGCGGCACGCAGGCGATCATCGCGCCGACGGCCAACGGCAAAAGCTTGAACGTTGCGTTCATCCGGTTTGTCTCCTGTTGTTGTTAATAACCGGAGCGGACGTTTCGGTGGCGCCGTCCGGTTCCATGCAAAGCAAAAGGTGCTCTCGGAATTGCACTGAACAAAACACGGCCACTTCCGCCGACGCGCGCATCGCACGACGCTTCGGCAATGAAAACAATCTTAGGATAGAAATCGCTTAAGTAAGCAGCGGATGACTAAGTTTCGCTGCGGCGCGCGGTTGCATGCGGCATCTATTTCCGGCCGTCGAAGAGAAAGACGTCGGTGCGGTCCGGGCTCGGCAACGCGACGAGTAGACGCGCGCCGTCGAGCACCGCGTGACCGGTCACGGTCGTATCGGGAAGCGGGCAGGGCGCGGGGCCGAAGGTCACGGAGACGTCATAGGCGTTCGCGCCTTGGTGCGGCGCCGTCGTGCCTTTGAAGATGCAGCCGGATGTCGTCGTGCCGGCGAGATAGCCGTCGCCCGCGACCGTGATGCGCGTCTGCGTCGTTCCGCCGAGCGACATGCCGCGTCCGCTGTACAGGCCGCCCGCGTTGGCGCGGCTCGGCGCGATGTCGAGCATCGGCGCGGCGTTGGCGGAAAACGCGAGCCCAGCGCCGCCGTCCTTGTTCGCGACAGTTCCGTCGACGGCGGGCGCGCGCGCGAAGTTCACGCTGAAAACGGCCGCCGACGCAGGCGCCTTGCCCACGCGATAGTCGAATGCGGCGTCGCTGATGAAGCGGCCATCGCCCGATTGCTTGCCGTTCTTCGCGACCGCGACGCCCGCGAGTCCCGCGCCGCCCGCGCTTGCGTAGAAGAGATAGGCGGTGCCGTCGAAAAGCATGAGAAGCGTGGCTTGCGCCGTGCTGCCCGTGAGCGAGCCTTTGTAGACGCCGCCCGAAGGTAGCGTCGTCGTAACGGCGCCGGGCGGCGGCGCGGAGTTGGAACCGCCGGTGGAACATGCAGCGAGAGCGATGGCGCAAACCACGAAGGGAATTGCGTTTCTTGTCATTCTGCACTCCGGTCGCGAGCGATGAGAGTCCTGTATAAGCGCTTCAATCATGCAGGTCAAGCGCGTCGCGCCGGCTCATTCAACGCTCATTCGGCCTCTTTACGATGCTTTGCATGGCAACGCGATACGCGAAACGCGAGCCGAAACCAACAAGACATCGTCCGATCTGAGGAGCAAGAACATGAACAAGTCGACTATCGCGGTCTGCGCTTTGGCCGTCGCCTGCACGGTGGGCATGAGCGGTTGCGCATCGATGGGAAGTTCCGCCGACATCTACGACAGCATGCAGACGCAACACGAGGAAACGGTGCGTATGGCGACCGTCGAAAGCGTGCGCGGCGTGACGATCGAGAACAACGACGGCCATCCGGCTCCGTTCGGCGCGATCGGTGGCGGCCTGCTCGGCGCGGTGGCGGGCAGCGCGGTCGGAGAAGGACACGGCTCGCTGCTTGCCGGCGTGATCGGCGGCATTGCGGGCGCGGTCGCGGGCGATCAAATTCAAGATCATCTCGAACGGCAGAAGGGACTCGAAATCACCGTGCGTCTCGACAACGGCGATTTGCGCGCGATCACCCAGGCCGCCGATGGCCAGATGTTCTACGCCGGCCAGCGCGTGCGTTTGCTGTCGAGCGGCGGCATCACGCGCGTGACGGCCTGATCGTGTGAACGAAGTGTGAACATGCAGAATGAGCGGATCGTGAGGTGCGTTCGGATGGGAAGCAATCGGCGGATCATCGTGTTCGGCGCGTTCGACCGGCATAACTTCGGCGACATGTTGTTCGCGCATGTCGTCGCGGCCTTGCTCGCTGAACGCCGTCCGAACGTCGAACCGATATTCGCCGGATGCGCGCGGCGCGAACTGCGCGCGCACGGCGGCCACGGCGTCGCCGCGCTTTCGCAACTGGCCGCGCGCTGGCGCGACGAGCCCGTCGTGGTGATCCACGCGGGCGGCGAGTTGCTGACGTGCGACGCGTGGGAAGCCGCCGTGATGCTGAAGCATCCCGACGAAGCGCAAGCCTGCATCGCCCGATACGAGTCGCGCGCGGCGGATCGAAACGCGTGGGCGCGCGCCGAACTCGGCATGGACGCGCTCGCGCCGTACGTCATCGGCCGCGAGATGTTTCCGCGAGCGGCGTCGATTTCCTTCGATGCGATCGGCGGCGCGACGCTCGACGCCCGCGATGCCGCGTTTCAGGCCGAAGTGCTGGCCAAGCTCCGTTCAGCCGATGACATCAGCGTCCGAGACACGCACACGCAAGCCTTCCTGAAGCGCGCGGGAATCGACGCGCGCCTCGTCCCCGATCCGGCATCGACGGTCGCCGAGCTTTTCGACGCGCGCATCCGGACGCGCGCCGGCGCATGCCGCGCGTTCCCGCGCGGTTATCTGGCCGTCCAGTTCAGCGCGGATTTCGGCGACGACGCGACGCTCGCGCAAATCGCGCATCAACTGGATCTGATCGGCGCATCGACGGGACTGGGCATCGCGCTGTTTCGCGCGGGCGCGGCGCCGTGGCACGACGACATCGCGGTCTACGAGCGCATGGCGGCGCGTATGCGCCATCCGTCGGTGACGATCTTCGATTCGCTCGACGTCTGGGACATCTGCGCGCTGATCGCGAAAAGCGACGGTTACGCGGGCAGCAGCCTGCATGGCCGGATCGTCGCGATGGCGTACGGCTTGCCGCGCGTGAATATCGCGCACGCGGACGCGGCCAAGCAGCGCGCGTACGCCTCGACGTGGGAGATCGCGGGCGCGCCGGGTGTGGTGAGCATCGCCGAATTGCACGCCGCCATGCACGAAGCGCGGGCGATGGATCGCGCGGCGCTTCGCGAGACGGCATCGGCGCTCGCGAAGGCGCATCGGGCGGGATTCGAGCGTGTCGCGCGATCGGCGCTCGGGCCATGAAGACGCGAAATCCGGATACGACCTGACGGCCGCCGAAAGCGGCGCGAAGGCTTCCGGAAAGGCGAGATCGGCGCTGGCTGAATAACGCGCCCGGGTGCTTCGGGCCGATGCGGGCGAAGGTAGGATGACGGCTTTCGTTCACGCGCCGCAGGTCCATTCCGAATGAATAGCATCACGAAACTCTTCAAGGTCGAAACGATCAATTCACGCGAGGTGACGGTCGAGTTCATCCGCGCGCTCTGGCATTTGCGCTCGCTGCTCGGCACGCTGCTGATGGCGTTCTTCGCGCTCTGCGCGGCGATGTTCTGGCTCGGCGCGCCCGTCGAAACCGCGACGCACGCGCGCGTTTCGTTCGGCGCAACCGTCTATTACTGCGGCGTGACGGCGCTGACCATCGGATACGGCGATGTCGTCGCGACGACGGGCATCGGGCGAGCCTTGTCGATGTTGCTGGGCTTGTATGGCGTGCTCGTCACCGGCACGACGACGGCGGTGGCCGTGTTCGCGGTCCAGCGCGCGGTGAAACGCGATGCGCGACACGCGCCCTGAAGATCGCCGCGTTCCGTCCTATGCTTCATCAGGCGCTATCGAAGGGAGCGACAACGTCATGAACAGCCTCGAAGGAAAGATCGTCGCCATCACGGGCGGCTTCGGCAGTCTCGGACTCGCGACGGCGCGCGTGCTCGCGCAACGCGGCGCGCGGGTCGCGCTGATCGGCCACGGCGCGGCGTCGGAAGCGTTGCCCGCGCCGCTCGGCGACGCGTGCATCGTGACCGGCATCGATCTGACGGATGCGAAATCGGCGCAACAAGCCATCGATACGGTCGTTCAGCGGACGGGCGGCCTCGATGCGCTCGTGAACGTCGCCGGCGCATTCGCCTGGGAAACGGTCGCGGACGGCAGCGCCGACACCTGGCAAGCGATGTTCGATGTCAACGTGAAGACCGCGCTCAACGCATCGAAGGCCGCGCTCGCGCAACTGGGCGCGAAGGAAGGCGGGCGCATCGTCAATGTGGGCGCGCTCGCGGCGATGAAAGCGGGCATGGGGATGGGCGCTTACGCGGCATCGAAGGCCGCGCTGTTGCGCCTGACCGAAGCGCTCGCCGAAGAGTTGAAGGACACGGGCGTGACGGTGAACGCGGTGTTGCCGTCGATCATCGATACCGCGCCGAATCGCCGCGACATGCCCGACGCCGATTTCTCCCGCTGGGTGCGGCCCGAAGCGCTCGGCGCGGTGATCGCGTTCCTGCTTTCGCCGGATGCGCAATGCATCACGGGCGCGGCGGTTCCGGTGACGGGACGCGTCTGACGTTTCAGCGCGACTGCGCCTTGAAGCCTTCGCCCTGCATGCCCGCGCGATCCACCGCCGCAATGCGGTTGCGGCCGTTGTCCTTCGCCTGATACAACTGCGCGTCGGTCAGATTGATGAACGCCGTCACGTCCATGCGCTCGCCCGGAACGACGGTGCCCACGCCGAAGCTCGCCGTCACTCGCTGATCGTGCGGCGAGCGCACGTGCGCAATCGCTTCCTCGGCGATCAGCGCGCGGCAACGCTCCGCGACGCGTATCGCGGATTCGGCGTCGGTATCGGCGAGAATCAGCGCGAATTCCTCGCCGCCGAACCGGCCGAGAAAGTGCTGCGGACCCGCCGCCTCGCCGAGCACGCGCGCAATGCGCTTCAGACACTCGTCGCCCTGAACGTGGCCGTAGTAATCGTTGTACGACTTGAAGAAGTCGATATCGATCATCACGAGCGACAGCGGCTTGCCCGAATCCTTCGCGGCATGCCATTCGCGCGCCATCACGTCGTCGAAGCGGCGGCGATTGCCGACGCCCGTCAGGCTGTCGCTGAACGACAGGCGTTCCAGTTCGCGCTGCATCTGCGCGAGCTTTTCTTCGGTGCGCTTGCGTTCGCTGATATCGAACATGAAGCCGATCAGCGCCTCGACCTCGCCTTTCTCGTTGCGCTCGACGTGCACGACATCGCGCAGCCACACGTAGCCGCCGTCGCGGGTGAGCGCGCGGTAATCCGCTTCGTGATCCGTGCCCGCCTTCGATTGAGAGACGCAGAAGTTGACGACTGCTTCGCGGTCGTCGGGATGCATGCGCTCGGCCCAGTCGTTGACCGTTTTCCACGACGACGGCGCCCAGCCGAGCAAGGCCTCGATCTGCGGGCCGATGTAGGCGAATTCCATCGTCGCCCAGTCGATCTTCCACGGAATCGCCTTGGTCGATTCGAGCAGCGTGCGATAGACGGCGTGATCGTCCTCGCCGAGCGCGCGCTCGGGCGGCGCGAGTGTGTCTTCGTGCCGCAGGAAAGCGGCCTGGAGCGAACTGTCGGATGGGGCGCGATTCATCGTGTGCGGTGGCGGCGATGCCTGGTGGACGTGTGCGTGTGTTATCGGCAACGTCCGCCGATTCTGAAGTCGCGCGTGAGGTTTCGGACTTTACTGGTGGGAAGTGCGCGCGCAGTCGCCTATGCTCGCCGGGTAGCTGCAACGCTACAAGGTGGTCTCGTACCTTTGCCCCGACAGGGTCGGGGCTTTTTTTCGCCCGATCGACGTCCTCACCCCTCCCCCCACACCACAAAGTGCATGACATCGGTGCGCGCCTCGTCGAAGCCCGCTTCGCAATAAGCCAGATACAGCCGCCACGTCCGCACGAAGGCTTCATCGAATCCTTGCGCGCGGACTGCATCGGCGTGCATCTCGAACGCGTCTCGCCAACACCTCAGCGTCCTTGCGTAATCCGCGCCGAACGAAAGCGTCGCGCGTGCATCGAGTCCCGCGCGCCGCGCCGCGCGTGCGAAGCGCTCCGGGCTCGGCAGCATGCCGCCCGGAAAGATCGTCTCGCGGATGAAGTCACTGGACGCGCGATACGCGGCAAAGCGCGCATCGTCGATGGTGATCGACTGCACGAGCGCCTTCGCGCCCGGCGCGAGACAGCGGCGCAGCACGCGGAAATACGCCGGCCAGAACCGTTCGCCCACGGCTTCGAACATTTCGATCGACACCACCGCGTCGTACTGTCCATACACATCGCGATAGTCGCGCAGTTCGATATCGACAAGCCCGCTCAAACCTTCGCGCGCCACGCGTTCCACGGCGAACGCATGTTGCGCGGTCGAAACGGTCACGCCGTGCACGCGTATGCCAAGACGCGCCGCGTGCCGCGCGAAGGCGCCCCAGCCGCAGCCGATCTCCAGCACGCGCATCCCCGCCGTGAGTCCGAGCGTATCGACGATGCGCCGATACTTCCGTGCCTGCGCCGCTTCGAGCGGAAGACCGGCGTCGCCATCGAACCATGCGCTCGAATACGTCCACGTCGGATCGAGCCAGAGCCCGTAGAACGCGTTGCCGATGTCGTAATGCGCGTGAATGTTGCGGCGGCTCCCCGCGCGCGTGTTCAGGCGCAGACGATGCCGCACGTTGTGCCAGCACCGCGCGACAAAGCCGCCCGCGACCGTGCGCGCGAGCGCCGTCTCGTTGCGGATCGCGAGCCGCAGCAGGGCGCACGGATCGGGCGTATCGAGCCATTTCGCCCGATACGCCCGCGCGAAGCCGATGTCGCCCGCGCGCAGAATCGCCCGGCACGCGCGCCAGTCGCGGATGAAAAGAAGCGCGGCTGGTTGCATCAGCGGATCGCCGAACACAGAGCGCCCGCCATCCGGCATGACGAGCACGAGATGTCCGACGCTGATGCGACGCAGAAGGCCGAGAAAGATCCGCGCGGACATCGGCATCGCCGATGTCGCGGAGAAAGATCGCAGCAGGTTCATGGTCGCGTCTCGTCCCTCGTCGGTGGATGCTTGCCGTAAAAAGGCACGCGCTTCATCCACAGCCGCAGCGCCTGCCAGTGAATGCGCGCAATGACGCCCGCGGCGAAGAGCGGCGCGCACAAGAGCGTGCGACACGCGAGCGCGCCGGTGAGCGGCCGCGCGACGAGACCGATCGCGGTGCGCAGCAGCAGCCCGTCGCGGTCGCGATAATCGATCGAGATGCTCAAGCGGTCGCCACGCTGCCGCACGCGAAACGCGTAGTCGCCGGCGACATCGCAAAAGGGCGAAACGTGCAGCGTCTTGCGGCAGACGAGCACGGTGTCTTCGACGATCGGCGCATGATCCTGCGCGCTCAGCAAATAGCCGCGATGCTCGCCGAAGGTGTTGCGCACATCGGCGTAAAGCGCGCGCAACGCGCCTGCGCGGTCATGACAGAACCAGAAGCTCACCGGATTGAACGCGTAGCCGAAGACGCGCGGAATCGTCAGAAGATGGATTTCGCCGTCGGCGGGAATGCGCGACTGCGCGAGGCACGCGCGCATCCATAGATCGAGATCGCAGTGTTCGCGCGGGCCGTAATCGCATCGAAACAGCGCGAGCGGCCGAATGCGGTCGATGCCGAACCACGCACAGCGCAACGCGTCGAGACGCGCGACGTCGCAACGCACGTAGCGCACCGGATACTCGAAGCGATGCCGCGCCGGGCGCAGCCGCTCGTGCATCACGCGGCCCGTCAGCCATTGCGCCGTCTTCATGGTCGCGCCCATGCCGGCTGGACGCCGAAATCGCGCGCGACGCGCAACGCCGATTTCAGGCCGTCTTCGTGAAAGCCGTAGCCGGTCCACGCGCCCGCGTGCCACGTCCGGCGCACGCCCTGAATGCGCGGCAGACGCGCCTGAGCATCGATGGCGGCGAGATCGAAGAGCGGATGTTCGTATTCGTAGCGGCCGAGTTGCGTGCGAGGCGCGGGTTCATCGACGGGATTGAGCGTGACGATGACCGGCGTCCTGTAAGGAAGCGGCTGAAGCTGATCGAGCAGATAGCTCACGCAGACGGGCGCGGCCGCGTCGCGCGCAAGCGCCGCACGCGCGCCGATGTAGTTCCAGGCCGACCACACGCGGCGGCGGCGCGGCAAGAGCGCGCAATCCGTATGCAGCACCGCGACGTTGCGCTGATACCGCACGGCGCCGAGCACTGCGCGCTCATCGGCGGATGCGTCGTCGATGAGGCGCAGGCTCGTCGGTGCGTGCGTCGCGAGCACGACGGCATCGAAGCGCTCGGGACCGGCATCGTCGGTCATCACGGTGACGCCGTTGTCGTCGCGGCGCACGCCTCGCACGGGCGCGCGCGTGCGTACGTCGTCGAGCGTGGCCGCGATGCGCCGCACATACTCGCGCGCGCCGCCCGCGACGGTCTTCCACGGCGGCCGGCCGTTCACCTGCAATAGCGCGTGATTGAGACAGAAGCGCAGGAACGTGGCGGCGGGAAAGCGCAGGATGTCGTGCGCGGCGCTCGACCAGATCGCCGCGGCCATCGGCAGAAGATAGTGGCGCTGAAACGGCGCGCCGTATCCGCCCTCGACGAGCAGTTCGCCGACCGAGCAGCGCGTCGCACTCACGCGTTCGAGCTGCCTATGAGCCGATGCATTGAAGCGCAGAATGTCGCCCAGCATGCCGATGAACGACGGCGAGAAGAGATTGCGCCGCTGCGCGAACACGGTGTTGAGGTTTGTGCCCGCCCATTCGAAGCGTCCGCCGTCGAGCGAAACGGAAAACGTCATGTCGCTGCGATGCGCCGCGACGCCGAGTTCATCGAACAGCGCGATGAGATTGGGATACGTTCGGTCGTTGAACACGAGAAAGCCCGTATCGACGGGATGCTGCACGCCGTCGAGCGCGACATCGACGGTATGCGTATGGCCGCCGAGATAATCGGCGGCTTCGAAAAGCGTCACGCGATGCGCGCGCGAGAGCAGATACGCGCTCGCGAGACCGGCGATCCCCGCGCCGATCACCGCGATGCGCTGCTGTCTTTCTTTTGTCGATGATTCCATGACGGGCGGTCTCCTCGCGCCAAAAGGTCTCCTCGCGCCGCGTGGACGTGGCTGTTCCAGACGAGTGCGAGATCAAATACGAGAAAGACGCGCGCGCGGATGCACGCGCGCCGCGCTGCTTCAGTCGCGCTGACCGGGACTTTGAAATCCCGGCTGACCGATCTGCTCCGGCGATTGCGGCACGCGGCTAAAACGCGCGGTGTCGTAGCCCATCGCGTCGAGGCGCGCGAGCATCGAGCGATAGATGTCGTCGCTCATCGCCGGCTCGCGCGAGAAGATCCAGCCGAGCTTTCTGTTCGGATAGCCGAGGATCGTGTAGCGATAATCCGGATCGACGTAGAGCGTGAGTTGCGTCACGCGTATCGGCCAGAAGAGTTGCACGCTCCATTCGCCGCCGTTGCTGCCGGGCTTCACGGTATCGACGAAACGATGCGTCGTTTCCTCTTGCTCGAAGCCGTTCTTGCGGCCGAAAAAGACGTCGTCGATTTTTCCGTCCGCGCGCAGCGACCATTCGACATGCGTGCCGACGAAATCGCGTTCCGCGAAGTACGGAATATTCGCGATGACATACCAGCGCCCCATGTAGCGCGGCACGTCCACGGCAACGGTTTCGAGCGGTCGGTTCGCTCGCGGATTCGGATTCGGCGGACTCGAACAGCTCGCCACCGCCACGACGACGCCGGCCGCCACCAGCGCCACGACGAGCGCCCGCTTCGTGTTTGTCATGGCATCACCTTTATCGGACGCTTCTCGAACAGATAGTGCGCGACGCCCCATTCGCGGCCGCGCGCGTAGCCGAACAACTCGGCCACCGCCATGTAGAACATGCGCCAGCGCTGAAACCAGATGGCGGCCGCATCGCCATAGACGTCGCGCAGCATCGGCATGACGCGATCGCGAGCGGCATCGAGATTCGCGAGCCATTGATTCGCCGTGCGCGCGTAGTGCGTGCCGTTCATCCACCACTGACGCGTGACGCGCAAATCGTCCTGAAAGTGCAGCAGCAAGGACGCGGATGGCATCGTGCCGCCGGTGAAGAAATAGCGCGACATCCAGTCGCCGCCGTCGCGCGATGTGAAGTGATACGCAAGCGTCGCGTGCGCGAAGTGGTGGACAAAAAGTCGTCCATCATCGGCGAGCCAGCGCGCGATCTTCGCGAGCAACAGGCCGTAATGCTTCATGTGCTCGAACATTTCGATCGACAGAATGCGATCGAACGGCGTCTCGTCGTGCGCGAAATCGAAATCGACGACATCGCCCGTCACGACGCGCAAGTTGCGAAGGCCGCGCTGCCGCGCCCGCGCTTCGATGAACGCGCGTTGCCCGCCCGAATTAGACAGCGCGACGATTTGTGCGCGCGGATAACGCTCCGCCATCCACAGGGCGAGCGAGCCCCAGCCGCAGCCGAGATCGAGGATGCGTTGACCATCGGCGAGTTGCGCGCGCTCGGCATAGCGTTCGAGCATCGCGAGTTCGGCTTGCGCGAGCGTTTCGTCGCCGCGCGGGTACAGACCGCACGAGTACTTCAGGCGCGGGCCGAGGTGCGCTTCGAAGAACGCATCGGGCAGCTCGTAATGCTGCGCGTTGGCGGCGTGCGTATCGATCGCGATCGGGCTCGCGCGCAGTTCGTTCAGAAAGCGCTCGAACGCCTGCGTGCGTTGCGCGTTGTCGTTCGCATATTCGTCGATGAGACGCTGACGGATCAGCAGGCGCATGCCGGCGCGCACGAGCGCATCAGGCACGAGGCCGCGCTCGCACGCGCGAATGATGCGGCTTTCGTCGAGCGCGGGCATGTCGGCGGGTGCGGCGGGCGCGGATGAGGTATCGCGGGCGGTGATGTTCATCGGCGTGTCCTTGCTTTGTTCATGCGCGTTTACGCGGCCACGGAATCAGCGCGCTCGTCGTTCGCATGTAGTCGCGATAGCCGTCGCGCGTATCGGCGAGATGCGCTTCGAGAATCGGAATGCCCGATACCTTCAGCAGCAGCCACGCCATCAGCACGGGCGGCGCGAGCGTCGCCCAGCCCCACGGCATGCCGATCGAGAGCACCGCGTACGCGAGCCAATGCACGCATTCGAAGAAGTAATTCGGATGGCGCGAATAGCGCCACCAGCCATCGCGGCACACTTTTCCGCGATGCGCGGGATCGGCGGCGAAGCGCTTGAGTTGACGATCGGCCGCCGCTTCGCCCGCGACCGCGACGATCCACACGGCGGCGAATCCCGCGATGCACAGCGGACTCGCCGCCTCGCGCGCATAGGCGGGCACGAAGAACGCGATGGCAAGCAGCATCGAAATGAACGCCTGCAACTGGAAGAAGCCGAGCATGTTGCGCGCGGCGTGTTCGCCCCAGCGTTCGCGAAACGCGCGATAGCGCGTGTCTTCCGGCTTGCCGCGATTGCGCCGCCACAGATGCCGCGCGAGCCGCGCGCTCCAGAGCCCGCCGCCCGCCGCGACGCATACGCGATTGACCGTCGCGCCGGTCCCGCACGCGGCGATGACGAGCGCGGCCGCGCCGAGCGAAGCGGCCCAGAGCGGATCGACCATGCCCGCGTTTTCCGTGCGCAACTGCCAGAGCCACGCGGCGAAAAAGACCAGCACGAATCCGCTGACGACGACGAGCACGGTGACGATGAAAGGCATGGCGGCTCCGCGAACAGGCGTTCACCGAGTCATACGGATGCCGAGTGCGATTGGATGCAGCGAACGAAAGATGGACGTTCGCTGTGCGAGAGTCGCGATGCGATCGATCGTCAGGTCGAACGCATCTGGCCGGTTGCGAGCACGGGTCCGGTCGGGGCGCCCGTCGGCGAGCCGCCGGGGGGTTCGTCGGATACGGCGAGCACGGCCTGCGCGCTGAGTTGCGCGACGATCTCGGGCGGCAGCGTCATCGTCGCGGGACGATCGGGCGGGAAGACGCCGAGGGCAATCGGCTTCGCGTTCGGCGGAATCAGCCACAGTTCCGTCGCGCGATTCGCGGGGATCGTGACGTGCGACGCGGGCACGACGACCATGCGCGCGCGCCGCACATCGACGGTCGCGGTCCAGTGCACGACGCCGTCCTTGCGCGCGATCGACGCGACCATGTACTCGCCGGAGACGGCTGCCGTCGTCGGCGTTTGCGGGGCTTGCCGCAGCAAGGTGAAGGTCACGCCGAGCAGGACGAGCGCGGCGACGCTCGCGCCGATCGTCAGCCAGCGCCACACGTTCAGGCTGTCGCGCCAGCGTTCGCGTTTCGGCTGCGGCGCGATGAATCCCAGATCGCGGCGGATGCGCGTCCACACGCGCGGCGGCGGCGCGATCGCGCGGACATCGTCGGCGAGCGGGGCAAGACGTCGCTGCCAGTCATCGAGCGTGTGCCGCAACGCGGGATCGCGCGACACGTCCGCTTCGAGCGCTGCGCGTTCGTGCGCGTCGAGCACGCCGAGCGCATATTCGGCGCAGCGCAGATCGTCGTCGTCGCGAGCGGGCGTGTTCATTGTTCGAGGCAGGTCTTGAGCTGCATCAGGCTGCGGCGAATCCAGCTTTTCATCGTGCCGAGCGGCACGGCGAGCCTTTGCGCCAGTTCGTTGTACGTCGCGCCGGTGAAGAACGCCTCGCGGATCGCGCTCTTCTGC
Organism: Caballeronia sp. ATUFL_F2_KS9A; assembly: GCF_023630765.1. Lineage (NCBI taxonomy): Bacteria > Pseudomonadati > Pseudomonadota > Betaproteobacteria > Burkholderiales > Burkholderiaceae > Caballeronia > Caballeronia sp. ATUFL_F2_KS9A. The sequence continues at coordinate 36,068 of NZ_JALQEK010000036.1, forward strand.
TGCGGCTCCAGCCGGTCGAGACACGATTCGAGCCGCCGCCGTTCCTCGCTCGATTCCGCCGCGGCCGCGGGCGTGGGCGCTTCGTCGGCGATGTCGGGCGCATCGCCTTCGCCAAGCAGTTCTTCGCGATGCTGACGCATGCGGTCGATCGTGCGATTGCGCCCGAGCGCGACGAGCCATGTCATCGCGCTGCCGCGTGCCGGATCGAAGGTATCCGCGCGACGCCAGGCCGTGGCGAACACTTCCTGCAGCAGGTCTTCGGCTTCGCCGCGATCGCGGATCATGCGCACGATCACGCCGAACACCCGCGCCGATGTCGCGCGATACAACTCGGCGAACGCCTGTTCGTCGCCCTTCGCGACGTTCGTGAGCATCTCGTCGATGCGCTCGCGGGGCAGGCGTTCGATATCGCCGGAGTAGGTGTCCGTCATGTGCAGGTCAGGTGTCTCGCGGTGCAATCCCTACTTGTGCGAAAGCATCGTTCCACGGCAACCCGACGCGAGACACCGGCACGCATAGAGCCGCTTGAGCGCCGCGGTGCGCCGGCCATCGACGGTCAGGCAATAGTCGATGAACAACTCCTGGCCTTTGCCGATCGGCCGGATCGCGCGGATGAACACGCGCTCGCCGTCCTGCTCCGCTTCGCAGTTCGGCGCGCAACTATGATTGAGCCAGCGCGCGGAATTGCCGCCGCGCGCGCCGTCGATGACCGTGCCGTCATCGAGACCGAAGAGGAAGGTATGACCCTCTTCCGCGTTCGATTTCGCGTGCATGCGCTGCGCCTCCTTCCACGACAGGCGCAGACCCTTGTATTCGAGCAGCAGCGCGCCCGTGGGAAGGTCGGCGAGAGCGAAAACGCCCCGGCCATGAACGGGCGATGTCCGGACAGTGATTCGACGCATGGTGTGGCGGGCCGCAGTGAGGAGGTTGAATATTTGAGTGCAGGCGTGAGCATCGTTATGATGTGGCCGTCATAAATCGTTGTCACGTCCATGCCCGCAGTTTCTCCCCGCAAGAGCAGGAAGCGCAAGCCATTACGCGGCTCGCTTGCGCGATATCGCAACCGGATCGTCGAAGTTCTCGGGGAGGCGCGCGGCCAGCGCGTGATGATACGGTCGATTCATGAAGACGGCGTGGAGCGGCGCACCGCCGTGAAATGGATCAACCTGCTCCCGCTCGAAACGGAGTTGTTCTAGCGCTACCGGATGTCGCGCTTCTGAACGATGCGGCTCACCACCACGAGACAAACCGCGAGCAACACGCCGACATAGCCCACGACGGCCAGCCATCCGCCGTGCTGCCAGAAAGATCCGCCAATCGATCCGAGCACGCTCGACCCGACGTAGTAAGCGAGCAGATAGAGCGATGCCGCGTGACCCTTGGCACTGCCGGCGAGTTGCCCGACCCATCCGCTCGCGACCGAATGCGTGACGAAGAAGCCGATCGTCACGAGCACGATGCCGACGATGATCGTCACGAGCGCGCCCGAAAGCGTCAGCGCGAGACCCAGAGCGAACAGCACGACACCGCTGACGAGAACCGGCGCTCGTCCGAACCTGTCGGCAAGCGCGCCCGCCGTCGACGACGACACCATCCCGAACAGATACGCGCCGAAGATCAGGCCGCATGCGGTCGCGCTCAGGTTGAACGGCGGCGCGACAAGACGGAATCCCGCGTAGTTGTACACGGTCACGAACGCACCCATCGCGAGAAAGCCGATGGCGAACACGAGCGGCAGAAGTCCGTGAAGCAATTGCGCTTTCCACAGCTGAAAATGATGCCGAAGCGTGAGATCGGTGCGTTTGACGAAACGCCGTGACGGCGGCAGCAGCATCACGAATGCGATGGCCGCGATCAGATCGATGACGCTGATCGTCCACATCGCCGTGCGCCACGAGAAATATTCCTCGAGCGCGCTCATGCCGATCCGCCCGATCATGCCGCCGAAAGCCGTGCCGCCGACGTAAAGGCCCATCGCGAAGCCGAGCCCTTCGGCTGCGATTTCTTCGGCGAGATACGCCATGGCGACGGCGGGCACGCCGCCAAGCGCGAAGCCTTCGAGCGCGCGCCATACGAGCATCGCGTCCCAGTTCGATGCGCTCGCCGCCAGCAGATTGAACACGGCCGCCGATGTCATCGATGCGAACATCAGCCCGCGCCGCCCGACGCGCTCGGACAACGCGCCTGCGCACAGAATGGACACCGCGAGAAATCCGGTCGAAACCGACAGCGACAGCGAACTCGCCGCCGCGCCGATATGAAACTCGCGCGCGAACGCCGGAAGCAGCGGCTGGACGCAATAGAGCAGCGAAAACGTCGAGAAGCCCGCGAGAAAGAGCGCGAGCGCGATGCGCCGATACGCGGCCGAAGCAGGAGAAATGCCGCTGGGAAGCGGGCGCGTCGCGGCGGTGCGTTCGTGGGTCGCCGACGGTGAAATCGAAGGGGAGGACATGGGCGTCGCCGGTTGAGAAGTAACCGGATTCATTCTTGCCAATGCGCGCTCATATGTCCAATATATGAAAGTATGCCCGGCGATATGTTTTAACACTGGCTCGATCGTGTTCATGCAAAAGGAAAAAGAAAATGGAGCTTCGGCATCTGCGTTATTTCCTGGCCGTGGCCGAAACCGCGAATTTCACGAAGGCCGCCGAGATGCTCGGCATCGGCCAGCCGCCTCTTTCCCAGCAAGTGAAAGCGCTGGAGCAGGAACTCGATGTCGTGTTGTTCAAGCGCACCGCGCGCGGCGCGGAACTGACGCTGGCCGGACGCGTGTTCGCCGACGAAGCGCGCCGCGTGCTCGACGACGCGCAACGCGCAGCGCGAGCGGCCCAACGCGCGGCGCGGGGTGAAACCGGACATTTGCGCGTCGGGTTCACGGGCACGGCGGCGTTCAACGAGCGCGTGTCGGCGCTGATCCGCAAATTTCGCGAAGCGTATCCCGATGCGGAACTGACGCTGCACGAAGCCGCTTCCGGCGTGCTGCTGGACGAGATCGAAGCGGGGCAGCTCGATGTCGCCATCGTTCGTCCGGAGCGTCGCGTCGCGGACGTCGTGCAGCAGCATGACTGGGACGACGAGCCGATGTTCGTCGCCTTGCCTGTCGGTCATCGGCTGGCTTCGCGCCGGCGCATCGAGTTGGCGGAACTGATCGACGAACCCTTCGTGCAAGTGCCGCGCGCGGCGGGCGGCACGCTGTTCGACGACATCGTCGCCGCATGCGCCGCGGCGGGTTTCGAGCCGCGTCTCGCGCAACCCGCGCCGCAGATGGCGTCGGCGGTGACGCTCGTGGCGGCGGGGCTCGGCATATCGATCGTGCCGAAGGCGATCACGCAGGTGCGCGTCGCGGGCGTCGTCTACCGTCCGATCGTCGCGCGAGGCTTGCGCGCGCGGCTCGCGCTGGCGTCGCGGCGCGACGATCCATCGGCGGTGGTGCGCAATTTCCTCGCGCTTGCGTAGTTCAGTTCGTCAACAGTCCGCGCGCCTGTTCGAGCAACGCGGCGGCGGCGAGAAATTCCTTGCGGCCCGCCATCGTGAGCGCGGCGATCGCCGTGTCCTTGAAAAGCTCGTCGTTCGACGTGACGAGCGCGCCCGCTTCCCCGATTCGTCCCTGACGCAGCCGATAAAACGCCAGCATCTCGAACGCCTGCGCGCGCCGATCTTTATCCGCGCCCGACGCAACCAGTTGCGCCGCGCCGACCAGTTGTGCCAGCGCGCTTTCGTAGTCTGCCCGTTCCATCGTCGCGTTTCTCCCGAATCGTTGCCAATAATTCTCGCGCGTTTTGGTTCAAACTATCGCATCCGATACCGAACCGAAACAACGAAGGAGACGACGCATGGCAGTAAGCGAAGCAGTGATGGCATTGCGTGAAGCGCTCGGCGCACAGGTCGTGGCGCTGCCCGACGAATTCGGCGACCGGCGCGTCGCCGACTGGAGCGGCATGCCCGGCGCGACGCCGCTCGCGATCATCCGTCCGCGCGATACGAATGAAGTCGCGCAGGCGCTCGCCATCTGCTCGGCGCACAAGCAGCCGGTCGTCACGCAAGGCGGATTGACCGGACTCGTCGGCGGCGCGAATCTGCTCGGCGGCGAAGTGAGCCTGAGTCTCGACCGCATGAACCGCATCGTCGAGATCGACGCAATCTCGGGGACGATGACCGTCGAAGCCGGCACGCCGCTGCAAGTCGTGCAGGAAGCGGCGAGCGCGGCGGGCTTCTACTTTCCGCTCGATCTCGGCGCGCGCGGCAGTTGTTCCATCGGCGGCAATCTCGCGACGAACGCGGGCGGCAACCGCGTCATCAAGTACGGGATGATGCGCGATCAGGTGCTCGGCGTCGAAGCGGTGCTCGCGAGCGGCGAGATCGTCGGCGGGCTCAACAAGATGATCAAGAACAACAGCGGTTACGACTTGCGTCATCTTCTGATCGGCAGCGAAGGCACGCTCGCCGTCATCACGCGGGTCGTGCTGCGCTTGCGTCCAAAGCCCACGGCGACCGCGACCGCATGGTGCGGCCTGCCCGATTTCGCCGCGGTGACGACGCTGCTCACGCGCGCGCAGGCGAGCCTCGCGCCGGGCGTGTCCGCGTTCGAAGTGATGTGGGCCGGCTATCACGATACGGTCATCGCGAATCTGAAAAACCTGCGCGCGCCGCTCGCCGATGCGCATCCGTTCTACGTGCTGCTGGAAAGCGTCGGCACCGATCCCGCGCGGCACGGCGAAGCGTTCGAGGAATTTCTCGGCGGCATGCTCGAAGCGGGCATCGTGACGGACGCGGCCATTGCATCGAACGAAGCGCACGCGCGCGATTTCTGGGCGATCCGCGATGCGCCCGGCGAATACGATCGCTTCATCCCGAACTACGCGGCGTACGACGTGAGCTTTTCGATCGCGCAAGTCGGCGATGCGGCCGCGCAATGCGAAGCGCGTCTGCGCGCGCGCTGGCCGGGCGCCATCGTGATGACCTACGGCCATCTCGGCGACGGCAACATTCACATCGTCGTGGATATTCCCGGCCGGGGAAAGCAGGATCACGACGATGTCGATGCCGTCATTTACGACGTCACGCGCGAGTTCGAAGGATCGATTTCGGCGGAGCACGGCATCGGCGTGAAGAAGCGCGAATATCTTCATCTCGCGCGCCGCGCAGCCGATATCGCGGCGATGCGCGCGATCAAGGCATCGCTCGATCCGCACGGCCTGCTCAATCCCGGCAAGGTGTTCTAGCCGCGCTTGTGCGAATGCCGGTGGTGAATGTCGGGGAAGTGCGCGTGCGAGTGCGTGATCGGCAGATGCGCGTGCGGATGCGTGTGCGGTTCGTCGCCGGAATACGGAAAGTCGTGCGTATGCCGATGATGCTCGTCATGCACATGCCGATGCGTATGTTCCAGGCGCTCGTGCGTGTGCTCGTGCTCGTGCCGTTCGCGTACGTGCAGCCACACGCCGAGCGTCATCAGCGCGGCGGCGATCCAGAACGGCATGCCCGGCGTTTGCGGCCAGATCGCGAGGGAGAGCGCGACGCCGAACACCGGCGCGACCGAGAAGTACGCGCCGGTGCGCGCCGTTCCGAGATGCCGTAACGCGATCACGAACAGCACGAGGCTCACGCCGTAGCCGCCGAAGCCCGTCGCCATCGCGGCGATGACGATAGGCGGCGCGGGCAAGTGCGCGCCCATCGCGAATGCGATGCCGAGATTCGTCGCGCCCGCGACGAGCCCTTTCGCGCAGGCGATGACCATTGCGTCGGCGGTCGAGATCTTGCGCGTCAGATTGTTGTCGATGGCCCAGCACAGGCACGCCAGGGCGATCAGGATCGCGCCGGTCGTCGCATGGGCGGCGCCCGGTTCCCACGCGAGCACGACGCCGCCCGCGACGATCGCGGCCATGCCGAGAAACACGGATACATCGACGTTTTCCCGAAAGACGATCCACGCGATCGCCGCCGTCAGCACGCCTTCGAGATTGAGCAAGAGCGAGCTCGTCGCGGCGGGCGTGCTGGTCAGGCCGAGCATCAGCAAGGCCGGCCCCGCGACGCCGCCGAACGCGATCGCGCCGCACAGCCATGCGATTTCCCGAGCGCGCATGCCTTCGGTTTTTTCGCGCCAGATTCCGCGCGCGAGCAGAATCGCGCCGAGGCCGACGCCGCTGCCGAGATAGAACAGGCCCGCGACCATGAACGGCGGCATCGGGCCGAGCAGCGCTTTCGCGATGGGCGTGGTCGCGCCGAAGAGCGCGGCCGCGGTGAGGGCGACGAGAATCGCGGTGAATCGGCTTTGCATGAAGGGACCGTGGAACGCATCGTGACGTCTCGAAAGTGTAGTTCACATGGTCTGACGCCCGCCGCGCTCTCATTCTTTGCTCATTTTCGCCGCGCAGAATGCCTCCATCGACGAACAACGCAGCGCGGGAGACGAGAAATGAAGACGATCCGACATGTGATGGTGGGCGTGAAACTCCTTGGCCTCGTGACGGTGGCGCAGGCGCATCCGTTCATCGGCGTGGGCATTGTGGGCGGGCCGCTGTTCCCGGTCGCATCGAGCGCGCAGAGTGCGCCGCCGCTGCCGGTCGATGCGCACGCGACGGATTCCGGCCCCGCGCCGCTGCCGCCCGATGCGCCGCCGGTGCGGTACGCGCAACCGGCCATCGGCAATATCTCGGCGATCATGGGGCACGCGAACGCGGCAGGCGTGTGAATCGCGCTCACATGAAAGTCAAAACGATTCGTTTGTGCCGATTCGCGCGCGGCGTTAGCCTGAAACGATGAACAGCACAATCGACTACGCAGCCATCGCCGATGCCGCGCGCGATGGCTACATGAATCGCGTCATCGCAAACGTCAACGATCACGACGTCCATATCAGCGTGATGGACGCGCCGTATCGATGGCACTTTCATCCGAACTCCGACGAGACTTTCGTGGCGGTCGAAGGCACGCTCGTCATCGAGTTCGAGGAAGGCGCCGTCGAATTGCGCGCCGGGCAATTGCTGACCGTGCCCGCGGGCAAGCCGCATTGCACGCGCCCGGGCGGCGCGCGTTCGGTGAATCTGACGATCGAGAAAAAGGACACGCAAACCGTGTTCTGCGACGCGCCCGCCTAACGCGCCGCACGCGTTTCGAGATGCTCGACGAGCCGCCTCGCGGCCGGCTGCAAGGCCTCGAAGTCGCGAAAACATACGACGAAGCGGCGCTTCGCGAACGCATCGGAGAGCGGCACGGCTTCGATGCCGAGCGCCTGCCGATACGTTCCGGCGACTTCCATCGGCACGACGCTGATGCCGAGCCCCGCCGCGACGACGCGAAACGCCGCATCGAAACTCGACACGATCACGCGATACGACATCGACTTGCCCGCTTGCGCCGCCGCGCGCTGGAGCATCGTATGCACGGCGGTCGCGGGCGGCAGACCGACGTGCTCGAATTCCAGCGATTCCTCGAAGCTCACCGAACGCCGCTTCGCGAACGGATGATCCGCCGGCACCGCGAGCGCGAGCCGGTCGTGCCGATAAGCGCGATGTTGCAGCCCGTGCAGATCGACGCTGTCCCAGCACACGCCCACCGACGCCACGCCTTCGCGCAACTGCCGCACGAGATCGTTCGATAGCCGTTCTTCGACATCGACCTTGATGTTCTTGTTGGACGGCTCGCGCATGAACGACGCGATATCGTCGAGCAACGCTTCCGCAATCGCCGATGCCGACGCGCAAATGCTCACGCGCCCCATGAGACCGCCGCCGAACGCGGCGACGTCGTTGGCGATGCGTTCCATCGTGAACAGCACGCTGCGCGCGTGTTCGAGCAGCGCGATGCCCGCGGGCGTCGGTTCGACGCCGCGCCGCGAGCGCGACAACAACGGCACGCCGAGCGATGTTTCCAGTTGCGCGATGCGCTTGCTGATCGCGGATGGTTCGATATGCGCCTCGTGCGCCGCGCGCGCGATGTTCTGGTGCTCGCAGACCGTCACGAAGAGACGCAGCGTTTTCAGATCGATATCGCGCATGTGACTGGATTCCTCTGACGTTCCGAACGGGAAGCATGAGCTTTCCAAATTACCGCTTTTAGGCCATTTGCGGAATCTCTAAAGTCGAGACCATACACATAAGACCGGAGACAAAGCCATGCCCGCGTTCCCGCAGAACGCCGTAATCCGCGAAGTCGGCCTGCGCGACGGCCTGCAGAGCATTCGCACAATCGTGCCGACCGAACGCAAGATCGAATGGATCGGCGATGCCTACGCCGCCGGTCAGCGCGAAATCGAAGTCGGTTCGTTCGTGCCCGCGCGCCTTCTGCCGCAACTCGCCGATACCGCCGAACTCGTCGCCTACGCAACGACGCTGCCGGGCCTGCTGGTCTCGGTGCTCGTGCCGAATCTGAAAGGCGCGGAGCGCGCCATCGAAGCGCACGCCGATCTGATGCTCGTGCCGCTTTCCGCGAGCCGCGCGCACAGTCTCGCCAATCTGCGCAAGACGCCCGAGGAAGTCGTCGATGAAGTCGCGCGCATGCGTGCGGCGCGCGATGCGTCGGGCGCGAAGACGCTGATCGAGGGCGGCATCGGCACGGCGTTCGGCTGCACGATTCAGGGCCGCGTCGATCACGCCGATGTGCTGCGCTACATGCAGGCGCTGCTCGATGCGGGCGCGGACCGCGTGAGCATCGCCGATACGGTTGGATACGCCGGTCCGCGTGCGGTGCGCGAGCTCTTCGAGAAGGCGCGCGACATCGCCGGCGAGCGCTTCTGGTGCGGCCACTTTCACGACACGCGCGGCCTCGCGCTCGCCAATGTCTACGCCGCGCTCGAAACCGGCGTCGCGCGTTTCGATGCGACGCTCGCGGGCATCGGCGGCTGTCCGCATGCGCCGGGCGCGAGCGGCAACGCGTCGAGCGAAGACCTCGCGTTCATGCTCGCCGATATGGGCATCGAGACCGGCATCGATATTTCAGCGTTGCTGGACGTGGGCGCGAAACTCGCGCGCTGGCTCGACGGCGAAACGCTGCACGGCGCGCTCGCGCTCGCGGGCTTGCCGGTCAATCACGAATCGAAAACTGCAATCGAAGCCTGAGGACGTCATGAGTCATTCAACCCTGCCGCTCGAAGGCGTGCGCGTGATCGAGTTCACGCATATGGTGATGGGCCCGACCTGCGGCATGATCCTCGCGGATCTCGGCGCGGAAGTCATCAAGATCGAGCCGCCCGGCGGCGACAAGACGCGCAATCTGCCGGGTCTCGGCATCGGCTTCTTTCGCTCGTTCAATCGGAACAAGAAGAGCGTCGTCATCGACATCAACACGGAAGAAGGGCGTGACAGCGCGCTCGAACTGATCGGCGCATGCGATGTGCTGCTCGAAAATTTCCGCCCCGGCCTCATGACGAAGCTCGGTCTCGACTACGAAACCTTGTCGAAGGCGCATCCGAAACTGATCTACGTGTCGCACAAGGGCTTTTTGCCGGGGCCGTACGAGAAGCGTCTCGCGCTCGATGAAGTCGTGCAGATGATGGGCGGCCTCGCCTACATGACCGGTCCGGCGGGCAGGCCGCTGCGCGCGGGAACGTCGGTGAACGACATCATGGGCGGCATGTTCGGCGCGATCGGCGTGCTCGCCGCGCTGCGCGAACGCGATCTCACCGGACGCGGCCAGGAAGTGCAGAGCGCGCTCTTCGAGAACTGCGTGTTTCTCTCCGCGCAACACATGCAGCAATACGCGATGACGCGCGAAGCGCCGCCGCCGATGCCGTCGCGCGTATCGGCATGGAGCGTGTACGACGTATTCACGCTGGCCGAAGGCGAGCAGTTGTTCATCGGCGCGGTGAGCGACAAGCAATTCGTTACGCTTTGCGATGTGCTCGAACGTCCCGATCTCGCGCAGGCGCCCGAGTTCGCGACCAATGCGATGCGCGTCGCGGTGCGGCCGCAATTGCTCGCGCGGCTCGGCGAGATTCTCGCGGATCACCGCGCCCACGAGCTCGCGCCGAAGCTCGAAGCGGCCGGCATTCCCTACGCGCCGATCATGCGCCCCGAACAGTTGCTCGACGATCCGCATCTGAAAGCGAGCGGCGGACTCGTGCCGATGCAGACCGACGACGGCGGCACGACCGACGTGGTTTTGCTCCCGCTCACGATGGGCGGACGCCGCCCCGGCGTGCGGCAGCCGCTCGCGCGCGTCGGCGAGCACACGGACGAAGTGCTCGGGCAACTGACGAAACGCGTCACGGCATGAGGCATTGCGACAGGCGCATATAAAAACACGCGCCGTCGCCAACACAGGAGACAGGACAATGCAGCCCACTTTCAGCGCGGTCGCCGAGCCGCTCGCAACGCCCGACGTTCGCGTCGCCACGACGCCCGGCGCGCAAATCTCCGCGCGCATGGATCGACTGCCGATCACGCGGCATCTCTGGATGCTCGTGTTGCTCATCTCGCTCGGCGGCTTTTTCGAAATCTACGATCTGATCTTCACCGGCTATATCGCGCCGGGCATGGCGAAGAGCGGACTTTTGCAGACGACGACGCATGCGTTCTTCGGCTTCACCGGCATTGCGGGATTCATCGCGGCGACGTTCGCGGGCTTGTTCATCGGCACGTTCTTCTTCGGCTGGCTGCCGGACCGCTACGGGCGGCGCAGCGTGTTCACGTTCTCGCTGCTGTGGTACTCGATCGGCTCCGCGATCATGGCGTTCCAGACGAGCCCCGAAGGCGTGATCTTCTGGCGCTTCGTGACGGGCATCGGGGTGGGCATCGAAATCATTACGATCGACAGTTACGTGACGGAACTCGTGCCGCAGCACATGCGCGGCCGCGCGATGGCCTTCAATCAGATGGTGATGTTCGCGGCGGCGCCCGTCGCCGCGCTGCTTTCATACTGGCTCGTGCCGGAAACCGTGTTCGGTCTCGATGGATGGCGCGTCGTCGTGCTCGCCGGTTCGGTCGGCGCGGTGATCGTGTGGTTCATCCGGCGCGCGGTACCGGAAAGCCCGCGCTGGCTCGCGATGCATGGCCGGCTCGAGGAGAGCGAACGCGTCGTCGGCGACATCGAGCGCGTGGTCGAGCGCGAATCGGGCGCCGCATTGCCGCCGCCCGCGCCTGTCGCCGAGCAGCCGGCGCATCGGCGGGCGTCGCTCGGCGAGCTGTTCGTCGCGCCGTATCGCTCGCGTCTCGTGATGCTCATCGTCTTCAACTTCTGTCAGGCGATCGGGTACTACGGCTTCGCGAACTGGGTGCCGACGCTCTTGATCGGGCAGGGCATCACCGTGATGAAGAGCCTGCTGTATTCGTTCATCATCGCCTTCGCGCTGCCGCTCGGACCGCTCTTCGCGATGTTCTACGCCGACCGCGTGCAGCGGAAGTATCTGATCGTCGGCGGTGCGCTCGTCGTGATCGCGAGCGGTCTCGCGTTCGGGCAGATGAAATCGCCCGTTGCGCTCATCGCGCTCGGCGTGCTGATCTCGCTCGCCGGCCAGACGATCTCGGTCTGCTATCACGCGTATCAGACCGAGCTTTTTCCCACGGCCGTGCGCTGCCGGGCGAGCGGAATCGTCTACTCGGCGAGCCGCGCGGGCGCGATGATGTCGGGCTTCATCATCGCGTCGCTGCTGAAGGATTTCGGCGTGCCGGGCGTGTTCATCGGCATTACGGTTTGCATGCTGCTCGTGGCGCTGGCAATCGGCTTGTTCGGTCCGAAGACCAACGGGCTGCGGCTCGAGGAGCTGAACCGGTGAATCAGGTGACGCGCGCGCGTGCGTTCGAAACGCAGTGCAATCGGACATACGTTCGGGGTCGCGGCATCCTATGCTGAAGCGGGATCAATTCCTGCTGCGCGTCGCTCCAGGCGAGCGACGCGGGCTTGAGTCAAATGAACACGCAACTCAGTGAACAATGCAGGGCGCGGCTGTATCGGCTGAAGTTCGAGACGCCTCTGGAAAGCGTCGCTTTCGTGCTCGCCGATAGCCGCGAGGCCGCTTGGCGCATCGGCAAGACGGTGATGGCGGTGGTGCACGGCGTCGGCATACAGAACGTCTCGCTGCACGATATTCGATCGTTTCGCGAACTCGTGAGCGCAGGCGTCAGCGATGACCAGGACATGCGTATCTTCGAGTTGGCCGTCGCGGGCGGAAAGGTCGCCCATTGGACGCACGCGCCTTACTTCTTCACCGACGACGCCACGCTGCTCGGCAAATGGGCCGAACTGCGCGCCGATCTCGCCGCTGACATCGCGCTCACGGCGCTTCGACGCGCGAAGTAGCAGCGCTTCGAACGGGTATATGTCATGCTGGAAGCACGCCATATCCACGGCGCGTACGGGGTGTCCGGATGATACGGTCGTACAACCACAAGGGCTTCGTGCTCGAAGTCGCGATCGAAACGAGCAGCCGGCTTGTGCCGCCGCCGGGCGAATTGCGCTATCTGGCGATCGTGACGATCAGCCGTTCCGGAAGGCCGGTCACTGCGTTCTCGCCACTCCTGATCGAGAACACACGCTATTCGAATTTCGCATCCGCCGAGGACGCGCTGATGAGCGCGCACACGCAGGCGCGCACGCTGGTCGACGAATGGGTGCGGGCGGCACTATAAATTAGCGCCGCGCGACGAACCCGGATCAGGCAGCGACGCGCCGGTTCTGTTGCCCTTCCTGCGCGTCGGCAGCGGTGGCGAGCGCGTTGTCGAGTAACGCGAGTTTGCGTTGAAGCGATGCTACACGCTGACTTTGCGACGGGACGAGGTCGTACTCCGCGTCCAGTTGCGAAATCCGCATATCCCAATAGCTGGCGGGAAGGCGATCGGAAGCCGAGTTCCCTTCGACGACACTCGAGAGAATCATTTCCAGATGCAGAAGCTCGCGTTCAGCGAGCTGAGCGGGCCGCCGCTGTCGAAATGCTGGGACGGTCGTGGCATTGGCGCTTCTTTTCATGTGGCTATATCCGGCTAGATTTTACAGAGGCCTCTATTAAAGCAAGCAGCGTTCCGCAGAGGCGATTCAAGCTCCTTCAGATTGTTTCGAAATGAAACGAGCAGAACGCCCGGTCCCGTTCTGTGCGGTAGCAAACGTTTGCGCGACGGTTACATTTAGTGAAGAACTTGTTCGCGAATTTCCGAAATTTGCCGTCACAGGACGTAATTTCGTCGCCTGATTTGCCCGTCTATCTCGCGCAAAATTTTCAAAACGTCGAGATATTTAGAGAAACATATCGCGTTACTCGTTGATTCGATTCATCTAAATGCGATTCGTTCCGTTCGCGGTGGGCGCGTAACCTTTACGGTCGGCATCAAGAATCGGGAAAATCGTTCGGGTACTTCGGGTAACTGAGTGATTTCGACGGCCGCTGTTCTGAGACCGTCTAAAGCGCTCGGATTAATCGCCGCGTCGGGAATAAAAACGGAGCGGCTCCCTCTCGCGAAACCGCTCCGTGTCCTCGAGATATCTGCGTGGAGATCTTCAGACCCGGGAAGCTTAGCAAAACGCCTCGGCCGCTATAAACCGCATGCGACGCAATGGACTTCTCCAGAATGCGCAGTAATAACGTCGTCGATGTGCAACAGCCATTTGGATTATCTGAGCTCCGAATCGCCGCTAAGCACTTGACCTTAAAAGATTATGAAGGGATCTGCACGCCGGTTCGCAGAATCAGCAAATGATTATTGCGCCGGATACGCGGTCACATTCAAGCGCCCGTCGCATACAGTGTGTCCCAGTTTCCCGGGCTCTTTCAGTCCCTGGAAGCTTTCGCATTAAACAGGACACAGAGAACCATGAAAAAAACCCTTCTCATCGCGGGCATTCTCGGCACCTTCGCAGCAGCAGCCCACGCTCAGAGCAGCGTCACGTTGTACGGCACGCTGGATGCCGGTCTCGTCTATACGAACAACGCCGGTGGCCATAACAATTGGCAGCAAGGCAGCGGCGCGGTTTCGGATACTTACTTCGGCCTGAAAGGCAGTGAAGATCTCGGCGGCGGGTTGCACGCGCTCTTCAAGCTGGAGAGCGGCTTCAACCTCAATAACGGCCGCTATACCGAAAACAGCACGATGTTCAACCGTCAGGCATATGTCGGCCTTCAGCACGATCAATTCGGTACGATCACGCTCGGCCGTCAATATGATTCGATGGTCGATTATCTGTCGCCGCTCGCCGAAGCAGGCGCGGGCTATGGCAATAACCTGACGGCGCATCCGTTCGACAACGACAATCTCGATCACTCGTTCTCGATCCGCAATTCGGTGAAGTATCAGAGCGCGAATTACGCGGGCTTCAAGTTCGGCGGCCTGTATGGCTTCTCGAACGACGCAGGCCAGTTCGCGAACAACCGCGCATGGAGCGCCGGCGCGTCGTACGGCAACGGCCCGCTGAACTTCGCCGCGGCCTACTTGCAGACGAACAACTCGCGCAACAACGCGAACACGGGCGGCGCGGTGTCGGCGGGTCAGGGCAACAACGCGAATCTGACGGCTGAACTGCAGCGCACGTTCGGCGCGGGCGTGAACTACACGTACGGCCCGGCGACGGTCGGCTTCGTGTGGACCAACACGCACTACGACAACCTGCTCGCCGCATCGCAAGGCGGCACGACGTTCGCGCTGCCGGGCAACTCGAACCTGCACATGAACAACTTCGAGCTGAACGGCCGCTATCTCGTGACGCCGGCATTGAGCCTCGACGCCGCGTACACGTACACGGACGGCAAGGTGACGGGCGCGAACGGCTCGGGCGATCCGAAGTGGCACACCGTTTCGCTGCAGGCTGACTACTCGCTCTCGAAGCGCACCGATGTGTACGTCGAAGGCGTGTACCAGCATGCGTCGGGCGAGCTGGGCAATGCGGGCGCCAACGTCGCGATGATCAACACGCTGTCGCCGTCGTCGACGCAGAATCAGGTCGCGGCGACCGTGGGCCTGCGTCACCGCTTCTAAGCGCAGCGTCGTAGGAAAAAGAACGGCCGCGATCCACAAGATCGCGGCCGTTTTGCATTGCGCGTTACTTCTTGTCCTGCTCCGAACGTTTGATGAGCTGGCCGATGTCGTGCCCCGCGCCGCCCGTGCCCGCGGCGAGCCGCGCCAGCGCGGTCGCGGCCGTATCGCGCCGCACGCCGCTTTCGGGGCGGAACTGCTTCGGCAGCGCCATATAGAAGGTCGCCCCGCCATCGGGCGCGCCTTCCGCCCATGCCTTGCCGCCATGCCGCTCGATGATGCGCCGCACGTTCGCGAGCCCGATGCCGGTGCCGTCGAACTTCTCGTTGACGTGCAGACGCTGGAACACGCCGAAGAGCTTGTCGACATAACGCATATCGAAACCGATGCCGTTGTCGCGCACGAAATAGACGACATGCCCGATCAGCTCGCCCACGCCATCGTGCGCGCCGACCTCGATCGTCGGCTCTTCGCGTTGCGCGCTGAACTTCACCGCGTTCGACATCACGTTCGCGAACGCGACATGCAGAAACACGTGATCCGCTTCGACGCGCGGCAACGCGTCCACCTTCCAATGCACGCGTGCGGACGATTGTTCGTCGATATCGTTCTGAATCACCGTATGCACCAGCGCGTGGACGTCGACCGTGTGCGGACGCAGCGCCGCGCGGCCGAGTTGCGCGAACGACAGCAGATCGTCGACGAGACGCCCGCCGAAACGCGCCGACGTCACGATGCGCTCCAGATAGCCGCGCCCGCGCTCCGACAGCTTTTCGCCGTCCATCTGCTTTAGCAGGTCCGCGAAACTCACGATATGCCGCAGCGGCGCGCGCAGATCGTGCGACACCGTGTATGAAAATCCTTCGAGTTCGTGATTCGCGCGCCCGAGTTCCGTCGCGAGCTGCGCAATTTCCTCCGCGCGCCGCAACACGATGCCGAGCACGGCGGCGCGAAATTCCAGCGCGATCTCGCGCTCGGCGGGTCGCCACGGCAGCGAGCGGCCGCGCACGACATCGGTCCAGGTATCGAAGCTCACGCGCGGCGAAAGCGACGCGGCGAGGCCCGTCAGCTTCGCGCGCGGATCGCCCGCCCATTCGATCGTCTGCACGACTTCGCGGCGAAACCAGATCACGTAATTGCGGTAGATCTTCGAGATCGACACCGCGAGAAAGCCCGCGACTTCGGGCGAATCCGCGAGCGCGGGGCAATCCTGCGAAGCGCGGTCGGACATCACGACGTCCTCGCTCTGATTGTCGAGCCAGTCGACGAGCGCCGTGACGCTGTGCGCGCTCGGCGTCACGCCGATGAGCGACGTGCGTCCTTCGAAGATCACCGCCGCGCCCGACGAGCGCGTGAAGCCGAGCAGATCGGAGGCGTCGCTGACGAGCGCTTCGACGAAGCTGTCCGTGTTCGCCATCGACGACAGCAGCTTCGAAAGCATGCGGCGCAATTCGAGCCGGTAATGCGCTTCGGCCTGCGTCTCGCGCGCTTCGATCTGCAGCGAGACGATCTGCGCGACGTGCTCGCACGCAGTGCGGACTTCGAACGGCGGCAGACGCGGCGTCGCGTGATGACAGGAAATGAGGCCCCAGAGCTTGTCGTCGACGAGAATCGACATGGACATCGACGCGAGTGTGCCCATGTTGCGCATGTATTGCAGATGCACGGGCGACACGCTGCGCAAGGACGCGTACGTGAGGTCGGTCGGGCGGCCCGTCGCCGGATGCAGCGCGGGCACGAGCGGCGCGGCTTCGTAGTTCGCGTTCGATATGAGCCGAATGCGATTCTTGCGATACAGCTCGCGCGCCTGCGCGGGAATGTCCGATGCCGGAAAGTGCTGCTTCAGATACGACGGATAGCCCGGCTCGACGCTTTCCGCGAGCACGTTGCCGTTGCCTTCCTCGTCGAACTGATAGACGAGCGTGCGGCCGAAACCCGTGATGCGCGCGATCTCGTTCGCGGCGAACTGGCAAATCTGCTCGACGGTGTGCATCGATTGGACATCGCTCACGAAGGAGCGCACGAGCGGATACATCGTCGAGAAGACGTCGGCGGTGTCGCGCGCCGGCTCCACTTCGACGAACAACAGCCCGTCATGCCGATGCACGACGATCGCGACGGGACCGTCCGGCGTCCATCCGTCGAGCACGACGTTGCCGACGTGGATCGCCGCGCCGTCGCGCGTGAGTTGCTTCAGTCCCGCGCTCGCACGTTCGGCCGCGTGCTGGCCGAGCACCGTCGAGAGCGCGCGGCCGAGACACGCTTCGGGCGCGATGTGCGCGAGCTGCGCGACGTTGGCGCTCGCCTGCAGGATGTGGCAATGCGCGTCGACGCTGAAGAGCACGCCGTGAGGCTGAATGCCGCCGGGAATGTGGATCGGCTCGCGCGCGCATTGCGCGTAGACCGATGCATCGAGCGAAGCGGAATCGGTGATTTCTGCGTTGGAGGTTTTGTCCATCCTCGTCCTGACAATGCGGTTCGGCTGCTCATCGCGCCGATCATCTCCGAATCATAGATGCGTTGCGCGGTCGGAAGAAAGGCCAATGTCGCTGCGGTGTTTTCTACTGGCTCGGCCGTTCGCGTCGAGTCATTTCTACGCGCGTTCGCGACGCTAACAGGTACGGTGCGAGCATCTTTCTCTTGCGACCGGTCATGCGCGCCCGACGCATGAAACGTTCCGCTCCGTGCGCTGATAACATGCGGGGCCAACCTACGCGGCCGGCGCCGAGGAGACATGATTTGAACCGCACACGCGTCGCCGCGACGGTGCTATCGACCGCGATCGCCTGCATCGTTGCCGAACGCGACGCCGCCGCGCAGTCGTATCGCGATGTCGCGCCGATTGCGCCGCCCGCCGAGCAGCGTCCGCGCGCGTCGCCGTCGCCGCCCGAGCCGAGCGACGACTCGCACAGAATCGCGCTTCAGGATCTGCGCGGCATCGCGTTCGTGCGTGCGGATGCTACATCAGATGCGACGCAATCGGGCGCGAACGGCGCGATCACGTCGACGGGCGCGCCTTTTCTCACGCCCGATTTTCTCGACAGCTTCTCCGCCGATCTCCATAAGCCGCTGACCTTCGCGCGTCTCGCGGAAATCCGGCGCGCCGTCGTGCAACGTTATCGCGCGGCGGGCCAGCCGCTCGTCGATGTGTACGTGCCCGAGCAGGACGTGAGCAATGGCGTCGTGAAGATCGCCATCGCGGAGTTTCGCGCGGGGCGCGTGATGCCGAAGGGCAACCGCCATTTCTCCGATGCGCTGCTCGCCCGCGAGATGCCGCTCGCGCGCGGCGAGCCGATCCGCGAAGCCGATGTCGCCGCGGGACTCGCGTTGCTCAACGCGAATCCGTATCGGCGCGTGGACGTGATCTATGCGCCCGGCACCGCGCCCGATACGACCGACGTCGTGCTGCAAACCGAAGACCGCTTTCCGTTCCGCATTTACGGCGGCTATAACAACGACGGCGTGCGCGACCTCGGCCGCGATCGCATTCTCGCGGGATTCGATTACGGCAATCTGTTCGGCATCGATGCGCGCATCGGCTATCAGATGACCGCGAGTAACGATCTGTTGAGCGGCAATCCGGATATCGAAGGGCGGCCTGATCGTCCGCGCTACATCGCGCACGCGTTCAATGCCGTTGCGCCGTTGCCGTGGCTCGATCGCATCGAGTTGTTCGGCGTGTTCGCGCAGAGCACGCCGCGTTTGCCCGACAGTTACGGACAAACGGGTCTCAGCGCGCAGCTCAGTTTTCGTTACGACTGGCGTCTGCCGCCGCTCGACAATGCGGGCGCGTGGCAACAGCAAGTGCAACTCGGCTACGACTTCAAGCGCTCGAACAACGATCTCGAGTTCGGCGGCTTTCAGGTGTTCAATGCGAACACGCATATCCATCAGTTCGTGATCGCCTACGATCTTTCGAATAGCGATGCATCGGGCGATACGCATCTGAACGCAGCGCTCTTCGCGAGTCCCGGTTACTTCGACAGCAACAGCAACGACGAAGCCTACGATGCCGCTCGTCTCGGCGCGAAGCCGCGCTATCAGTACATGCAGTTGTCGGCGCAGCGTGACATGCCGCTCGGCAAGTCGGGATTCTCGATATCGGCGCGCGGATTGTTGCAGTGGACGGGCAGCACGCTATTGCCGAGCGAGGAACTCGGACTCGGCGGCGATGCCACCGTGCGCGGCTACGAGCCGTATTCCGCGCAGGGCGATCGCGGATGGAACCTGCAAACCGAATTGCGTGCGCCGGCGATATCGGCGGGAAGCGCGGGACTCGCGGGATTGGCGGCGATGCAGCCGTTCGTGTTCTTCGATGCGGGTCACGTGTGGAATCGCATCGCGGAATTCGGCGAAGTGAACAATGCTTCGCTGGCGAGCGTCGGTGTGGGCGTGCGTGTGCAGGTCGGAAGGTTCGTCAGCTTTCGCGGAACGTATGGGTTTCCGTTGAAGGCGGTCGTGCCGAACGGATCGAAGGCGCCGGTGGGGGAGATATTCCTCGTGATCGGAAGCTGACGATCCGCTCGGCACGCCCCTCAAGGCTGCGCCTGCTGCCACTGCAAAACGGGATGCGTCGCGCCGGTAGGCATCGCCCAGACGCCGCCCGACGGAATGCCCCAATCGAGGAAATTCGACGCATTGCTCATCTGCGCGGTCGTGAGCCCGTTCGAGTCCGGCGGCGTCGTGCCCGAGTTCGAACCGGCCGCGCTCGTGCGGATCGTCGTCTCCTTGTTCCAGTAGACGTTGTTGTGAATCGCGCCCTCGTTGTACGCCGCGATACCGCCGTATGCGTCGCCCGGAGGCCCGCCGCCGCCGACTTGCCCCACGGCGAAGGACTCGTTGATGACACCCGTCGCGCCGTTGTCGAACACGAGCCCGCCGCCGCCGAAGCCGCCCACGCCGCCCGTCGCATACGACTGCGTGATCAGTCCGTTGTTGTACGCGACGAGCCCGGCGGTCTGGCCGTGATTTCCGGCGTACGTCGTGCCGGTCGCATACGACTGCACGATGGTGCCGTTATTCACGCCGACGAGCCCGCCCGCAGGAATCTGATAGCCGACATCCGCCGTGCTCGACGAGCGCTCGATGATCCCGTTGTTCACGCCGACGAGCCCGCCCGCGCCCGCGCCGCCGAAGCCGTTCTGTCCGACGCCGCCCGTCGTGTTGACGTACGTGACGAGGCCGTCGTTCTGGCCCGCGAGCAAACCGTACGCGCCCGACGCGTAGCCGCCCGTGCTCGAGTTCGTGAGATTCAGATCGCGCACGACGCCGTTCGCGCCGATCACGCCGAACAGGCCCTGACGGTCGTCGTTGAGATTGGGCGTCGACGCGAGCCTGTCGATCGTGTGGCCGAAGCCGTCGAACTGTCCGGTGAACGGCGTCGTCTTCGAGCCGATCGCCGTGAAATAGTTCGGATACGACGTCGCGCTCGCGTCGATATCCTTGCCGAGCGCGTAGTTGCCCGCGAGATCCTGCGTCACGTTCGAGAGATCCGCGAGATTGTTCACGAGCCGGTACGCGGTCGCCTGCGTGCGCACGCCGCTGTACGGCGCGGCGGTCCATCCGCTGTTCGTGAGCAGCGTGCCCGGCGCATAGCTGCCGTTCATGTCGTAAAGCGCGCTGACGATGCCGCCGCTCTTCGACCAGTCGATCGTGCCGCTGTTCGCCACGCCGCCGCCGTTGTCGATGCCGCCCGAATCCGCGCGCAGCGTGAGATTGCCGTTGCCCGTGTTGCCGATGGTCGCGCCCGCGCCGATGGCCACGCTGTGCGCCGCGCCGAGCGTCAGCGACGCGTTGCCGTTCCACTGGACGTTGCCGCCGACGTTCAGATCGCCGGTGCTCGCTTCGACATCCACCGATGTGCCGTTGGCAAGGCCGCGCGCGAGGGAATCCGCGTTCGCCTGATCGACGGTGAACGACGGCGCGCCGAGTTTCCATGTACGCGCCGTCACGTTCGCGCCCGCGACATCGAGCGTATTCGCGCGCGTTTCGACCGTGCCGCCGCTGCCGTCTGCGTTCGTCGCGGCGAGCGTGCCGTTCGCGTGGACCGCGCCCTGATCGGCGACGAGCCAGACGTGGCCATCGCGCGTCGCGGTGCCGGTCGCGCGGATCGCGCTGCTGTTGCCGGCGAGCGCGTACACGTTGCCATCGGCGGCTTGGAGGCTCGCCTGCGCCGCCCGAATCACGCCGCCGTTCATCGCCGTGCCGCCGCTGCCCGCCTGCACGAAAACCTGCTGTCCACCGGATGAATCCTGCAGAAGCATCTGATTGCCGCTCGCGATTTCGACCGTGCCCTGCGGCGCGTTGATGCTGCCGCCATTCACCGCCGCCGTGCGCGACACGAGGAACACGTCGCCGCCGCTCGATCCGATCGTGCCCAGATTGATGACCATGCCGTTGCCGCCGCCCGAAAGCGTGAGCGGGCCGCCCTGCATGAACGCATCGTTGCCGATGTCGAGCGCCGACGCAACGAAGCGCCCGCCCGTCGCGACGACGCCGCCCGGCCCGACCAGCACGCCCTGCGGATTGACGAGATACACGCTGCCCGTCGCGTTGAGCTGGCCGAGAATGACCGAAGCATTGCCGCCTGTCACGCGATTGAGCGTCGCGCCGCTGCCGTTGTTGAACGTGACCTGCCTTCCGCTGCCGATGGAAAAGCTGTTCCAGTCGATGACACCGCGCGTCGTCGTCTGATTGATGGTGAGCGTCGAACCGGTGCCGCCGCCGCTGATCGCGCCGCTGCCCGCGACGAACTGGCCGCCGGCGGGCAGCGGCGGCGCGGCATCGGCGATCCTCGCGCAAGTCAGGCCCGCGACGATCGGCACGAGGATCGCGAGCGGGCGCAGGCGCGCACGACGAATCGCGGTTTGAGAAACAAGCGGACGAATGCTGCGCTGCATGGCGACCTCCAGTCGGTGTCGATTGTTGTCATCGTTTTTGGCCGCTGACGGTGTAGCCGCTTTTCAGCCCGGCGATTGGGGACATCGGCGGGAGGCGCGAACATCGACGTGCGAGCAGGCGCGCCGATGGTATCGCCGCGCCCTGAGCGCCAATGTGGGGTTCCGCACATTCCGCCAGCGCAAAAAAATGTCCGTGCCCGCGCGCGAGACGCGCCAAGGCACGCGCGCGGCGCGGCACGGAAATTGATCGGAGGAACGCGTTACTGCGACGGCTTTCGTCCGCTCGACAGCTCGATCCAGCACTCGTGATAAATGCGCTGCACGAGGACGCTTTCGTAGTCGAGATCCTCGCCTTCGAGAATGCGTTCGATGTCGGTGCGCGAGGCGTCGGCGTCAAGCATCGTCGAGAAGCGCGCGGCGAGCGCGTGCGCCGCCACCGAAAGCCGCGCGGTCTCGATCCAGTCGGCCGCGCGATGATGCCGGTCGAGCCAGCGATGCGCGGCGCGCACCTGAAACGACGTATCGGGCCATTCGCCTTCGATGTAGTACGCGCCGAGCAATCCGCACGTGAGCCAGCAGAGCAGATGCACGCGGTCATCGGGGCCGAGGGGATAGCGCACTTGACTCATGATGGCGGCATCGGAATGCCACGTCGGAATGACGCATCGACGATAGCACGCCGCGCGTGCGCCGGACACGCGCGGGCGCGTATGGTCCGGCGCGTCGTGCATGTCGCTTCAGGCAGCCGACGCGTTCAGATCGTGACGGTCACGACGAGCCCGCGCGGCGCGGCATCCGCGAGTTCGATCGTCGCGCCGATGCGCGCCGCGATCGTGCCGACGATCGAGAGCCCGAGGCCCGAGCCGTCCGCGTCGCCGCCGAGCACGCGATAGAACGGATCGAAGACGCGCGCGCGTTCCTCGGGCGCGATGCCCGGCCCGCTGTCCGCCACGCGAATCCACGGCCGCGCATTCGAAACGCCCGCCGCGAGATCGACGCGGCCGGCCGCCGGCGTATAGCGAATCGCGTTGTCGACGAGATTTTTCACCATGATGGTGAGATCGGCTTGCGGCGCGTGGATGAACACGTCGTCGCTCGTCGATACGCCGATGTCGATGTCCTTCGTCTCCGCGAGCGGCATCAGATCTTCGAGAACATTGCGGAAGACGTCCTGCACGCGCAAACGCGCGGTATCGGCGTCGGTGCGTTGCTGCAGGCGCGCGAGCGTCAACAGTTGATGCAGCAGCGCGCGCGTGCGCGCAAGGCCGCGCCGCAGCGCGTCGAGCCGTTCGCGCGCGCTGTCGGGCAACTCGGCGGCGTCGAGGCGCTCGGCCTGCAGCGACAGCGCGGTCAGCGGCGAGCGCAGTTCATGCGCGGCATCGGCGACGAAGCGGCGCTGCAGCGCCACCGACGCCTCCACGCGCGCGAGCAGCCGGTTGATCGCGACGACGAAGGGCGCGATCTCGCTCGGCAGCGCGTCGCGGGAAAGCGCGGAGAGATCGTGTTCGGGCCGTGTGTCGAGGCTCGCCGACAGCGCGCTCAACGGCCGGAACATGCGGCGCACGATCAGATGCAGCGCCGCGAGCAGCACGAGCGCGAGCGCGGCGAAGGGCATCACGGTGGCGAGCGCGCCGTTGCGGGCGATCTCGTCGCGGCCCGCCGTCTGCTGGCCGATCACGACGCGCGTGCCGTCATCGAGCGTCTTCACGACGAGACGCCAGCGCGTGCCTTGGACGATGGCGTTCTGCAGGCCGTCGCGCAGACCGGACGCGACCGGCAGCGGCGCTCGCTCGCCGATCGTCTGGATGACGAGCTTCGACTCAGGATCCGCGCCGTCGACGCGGCCGAGCGCTTCACGCTGCATCGTCGCGAGCGTGCGCGGCGTGACGAGCGCGGCGACCTGCTTCAACTGGCCGTCCTGCAATTCGTTGGCCTCGTGGAAAGCCGTCTGGAACGCGATGACGCCGCCCGCCGCCGCGATCGCGACGATCAGCGCCGACAGCCAGGCCGACAGCCTGAACTGAAGCGAACGCGTCATGGCTGCTTCGAGACCATCCAGCCGACGCCGCGCACGTTCTTGATGGCCGTGGCGCCGAGCTTCTTGCGCAGCGAATGGATCAGGAATTCGACGGCGTTGCTTTCCACTTCCTCGTTCCAGCCGTAGATGCGGTCTTCGATTTCCGCGCGCGAGAGAATCGCGCCGGGGCGGATCATCAGCGCTTGCAGCAGCGCGAATTCGCGGCTGGAAAGTCGGATCGCGATATCGCCGGACGTGGCTTCGCGCGTGGCCGGATCGAGCGTGAGCACGCCGTTCGACATGATCGGCGCGGCCTGCCCGCCGCGGCGGCGGATCACCGCGCGCATGCGCGCTTTGAGCTCGGAGATGTCGAAGGGCTTGATGAGGTAATCGTCGGCGCCTTCGTCGAGTCCGCGAATGCGTTCATCGACGGAATCGCGCGCGGTGACGATGATGAGCGGCACGTGATTCGCCCCGCTGCGCACGGCGCGCAGCACCGCGAAGCCATCGGCGCCGGGCAAGCCGAGATCGAGCAGGATCGCGTCGTAGACGTGCGTGTTGAGCGTCGTGAGCGCGAGCTTGCCGTCGCGCACCCAGTCGACCGCGTAGCCGCCGTCGCGCAGTTCGTTCTGAACCGATTCGCCGATCATGCGATCGTCTTCGACGAGCAATACCCTCATGGCGTGTCTCCGGGCAGTCATGGCGTCCGACGGCGGCGCGCGGGGGCTGGGGCGAGCGTGTGATTCATCTTGCGGCGTCTTGGTGTTCGGGAAAGCCGCAAGATTAGAAGACGAAAGCTTAGGAAATGCTTAGGAATTTTCTGTCCGCGTTTAATACGCGGACAGCGATTTCATCGATTCGACCGTCAGAACGCGTGCCGCAACGCGACGCGCGCGACGAACTGCTCCGAATCCGACGACACACCCTGCGTGCCGGGAATGAACGCCTGATCCATCACCGAACCGGTCGAACTGCCCGCGATCTTCTGATAGACGCCCTGCACGTACACATCGGTGCGCTTGGAGAGGAAGTAATCCGCCATCAGACCGGCCGAATGGATGTGCGGCTTCACGGTGCCGGCGGTCGAGTCGTACGTTTCCATCGAATAGACGTACTGACCGCCAACGAAGAACGCCGGCGTGAACTGATACTTCCCGTTCACTTCGAAGTTCTGATAGCGCAGGTTGTTGAGCGTGTTGCCCGCCGATGCCAGCGACCCGCCGATATAGCCGTTCGTCACCGGATCGCGATAACTCGAGTTCGTGTACGCGAAGCCCGCCGTCGCCTTGCCGAACGTGTAGTTCACGCCCGCGCCGAAAATCTGCATGCGCTGCGCGATGAAGCTCGCGTCGTTCGTGGCGATTGCGCCGTTCGCGTTCATGCCGACGCCATCCGCGCGCAAGTAAGCCGCGCCGATCAGAAGGCCGCTGTTCGCATACGACGCGCCGATGCTGTACTGCCGGTTGTTCGCGAAGTTCGTGTCGTTGCTGAAGCTGTACGTGCCGCCGAACCTGAAGCCGCCGAACGACGGGCTCGCGTACTTGACCGTGTTGTTCACGCGGAACGAGTTGTCGGTGTTGTCGTTGTCGAACGGATGCGCGAAGAGATAGCCGGCGAAGTTGCCGTTGGCCGTCGTCGGCGCGAGATAGTCGACCACCGAATCGTACTGACGGCCGAGCGTGACCGAGCCGAAACGATTATCGGTGACGCCGACGTAGGCCTGCCGCCCGAACATGCGTCCGCCCTGGCCCGCCGCGCCGTTGCTCAAATTGATGCCGCTTTCGAGCTGGAACACGGCCTTCGTGCCGCCGCCCAGATCTTCGACGCCGCGCAGGCCCCAGCGGCTTCCCGACGCATAGCCGCTCGTCAGCTCATAGACACGATTCCCGCCGACATTGCTCGTGTAGTCGAAGCCTTCATCGAGGACGCCAAACAGGGTGACACTGCTTTGAGCATGAGCTGAAGTCACGATACAGGCGAGCGAGGCGAGGGCGATTACTTTGATTCTCATGAAAGTCTCAAGTCTTTTACTTATTCGTCAAGAAGTCCTAGCCATGAGGCTCGGCGAGGACGGCGAGCGACGGATTGTGCGCGATTAAAGGGACGCCGCAAAAGGATTTAGTCGAACAGCGAGCGCGAGTTTTTTGAATGTTTTTCCAGCGAATTCTTCGCTTGTCGTTGCAGCGCGAGGCACGAAAGAATGGCCCGCAAATGCGTTGCCTTGTCGCAGCGGTCGTCCGATTTCCCGGCGGCCGGGCGTCGTGGCGCGCAGCGATCAAGGAAACCGCCACATGAAGCCAGAACGCAATTTTGTGAACGGACGTTTCATCGAGCCCGTGAGCGATGACGTCACCGCCGTCCTGAATCCCGCGACCGAAGAGGTGCTGGGCCACGTTCACAATGCGTCGCGCGAGCAGGCGCTGCTCGCCGTCGATCAGGCCGCCGACGCGCAACGTCTGTGGCGCGCGATGCCTGCCGCGGAGCGCGGCGCGCATATGCAGCGCCTCGCGGATGCCATCGTCGAAGCCTCCGCCGATATCGGCGCGGCGCTCGCGGCCGAGTCCGGCAAGAGCCTGCTCGACGCGACCAACGAAGCCGTCTACGCCGCGCAGATCACGCGCTATCACGCGGAATGGGCGCGCCGCATCGAAGGCGAAGTCATTCCGAGCGATACGCCGAACGAAAATCTCGTGCTGCATCGCGAGCCGATCGGCATTGTCGCGTGCCTGATTCCGTTCAACTTCCCCATCTACACGCTGATGCGCAAGGTCGCGCCGGCGCTGATCGCGGGCAACACGGTCGTCGTGCGTCCGAGCAACAACACGCCGCTGTCGGCGTTCGAACTGGCGCGCGCCGTCGAGCGCGCGGCCTTGCCCGCCGGCGTCATCAATGTGCTCGCGATGGATCACGCGACCGCCGGGGTCGTCTGCACGCATCCGAAGGTCGGCATGATTACCTTGACGGGCAGCGTCAACGCGGGCCGCAAGGTGCTCGAATACTGCAAGGCGAACATCGCTAAACCTTCGCTGGAACTGGGCGGCAAGACGCCCGCGATCGTCGAGCCGGACGCCGATCTGCAGAAGGCCGCGCGCGAACTCGTCGCATCGAAGCTCACGCACAGCGGTCAGCTTTGCACGGCGATCGAACGCGTCTATGTGCACGAGCGCATCCACGACGAATTCGTCGGCCTGCTGCGCGAGCAGATGAAGGCGAAGGCGATCGGCGATCGCTACGAGGACGCGAGCCACATGGGTCCGCTCGTGAACAAGGCGTCGCGCGACGGCATTCACGCGATGGTCCGCCGCGCGATCGAAGCGGGCGCCACGCTGGAAACCGGCGGCGAAGTGCCGGACCGCAAGGGCTTTTTCTATCCGCCGACGCTGCTGTCGAACTGCCGTCAGGACATGGAAATCGTGCAGGAAGAGACGTTCGGCCCGGTGCTCGCGGTGCTGAAGTACGCGACGATCGACGAAGCGATCGCGATGGCGAACGATCATCAGTTCGGCCTTTCGTCGGTGCTCTACACCGAGAACTACCGCACGGCGATGAAGGTCGCGAATTCGATCGAAGCGGGCGAGTTGTACATCAACCGCACGCCCGCCGATCCGTATCAAGGTTTTCACGCCGGCTGGAAGCGCTCCGGCATCGGCGGCGACGACGGCAAGCACGGCATGCTCGAGTTCACGCAGACGCGTCTCGTCGTCATGAAGTACTGATTCTCGCGGCCGTTTCCGGCCGCATTCCTTTTCTCACCCTCTACAAAAACATAGTGAAGGCCCAGCCGCGCGGCGTCCGCACGCCGCGCGCCGCTGCCCTTCGAGGAGCACGCCTGTGTCATCGAATCCCGCTCAATCCGGCCAAAGCGTGGCGACGCCGCGCGAAGGCACGCGCGCCGACCGCTATATCCAGCTCGCGCTGCTCGTCATCGCCGCCGGCGCCATCTATCCGATTCTGTATCTGCGGCAGGTGTATCAGCCGACGATGCTCGAAGTCTTCCATATCACCGAAGCGCAACTCGGCTATCTCTACTCCGCGCTCGGCACGATCTTCCTCGTGTGCTATTTGCCGAGCGGCTGGCTCGCGGATCGCGTCGCGCCGCGCCTGCTCATCAGCTTCTCGCTGATCGCGACGGGCGCGCTCGGGCTGTGGTATTCCACCGCGCCGTCGTTCGCCTCGCTGATCGTGATCTTCGGCGGATGGGGCCTCACGACCGGCCTCACGTTCTGGGCCGCGATCATCAAGCGCGTGCAGACGATCGCCGCCGCCGACGAGCAAGGCCGCTTCTTCGGCTTTCTCGACGGCGGGCGCGGCCTGATCGAAGCGCTGCTCGCGACCATCGCGATCGGGCTGTTCGCCTGGGTCACGCAGACGCGCGGCGATTCGACGGTCGCGGGCTTCCGGCTCGTCGTCTACATGTACGCGTTCCTGTGCATCGGGCTCGGCGTCGTGCTCGGCCTCGTGCGCGATCCGCAAGGCGCGCAGGCGGCGGCTGCGGCGAAGCGCGAAAAGCGCAATGTGCTGCGCGATCTCATCTCGCTGATGAAGAATCCGCAACTCGCGCTGCTTTCCGCGATCGTCTTCTGCGGCTATCAGGTCTTCTGGTCGACTTACAGTTTCTCCGCTTATCTGCATGAGAAGGAGATCGGGCAGTCGGTGGTTCTGGCCGGCTTCATCACGACGCTGAAACTCTGGATGCGCCCGATCGGCGGCATCGGCGGCGGCTTTCTCGGCGATCGCTTCTCGAAGACGACCGTGCTCATCGTCGCGCTCTTCTCCGCATCCGCCGCGCTCATCGTGCTGATGGCCGCGCCCGGCATTTCGAGCCATGTGCTCGTCGCGGTGCTCGTGCTGTTCATCGGCGTGATGACGTACGCGATTCGCGGGCTTTACTGGTCGCTGCTCGATCAATGCAAGGTGCCCGCCGAAACGATGGGCCTCGCGATCGGCCTCGTGTCCGTCGTCGGCTATTCGCCCGATGCGGTGCTGCCGCTCATCAACGGCTATCTGACGCAGAACTATCCGGGCGTGTACGGATATCAGCTGTACTTCGGTTATATCGCCTTCATGTCCGCGCTCGGCGGCGTGGCGGCCATCATGTTCAAACTTCGACTCAGGAAGCTGGGAGCGCAACAGTGAAGATCGCCGCACTGGAAACACATATCGTCGCCGTGCCGCCGCCGCATATCGGCGGCATGTACTGGATTTTCGTGAAGCTGCGCACGGACTGCGGCATCGAGGGCGTCGGCGAGATTTATTCGGCGACGTTCCATCCGAAAGCGATGGCGCCGATCATCGAAGACGTGTTCGAGCGCTATCTGCTCGGTCACGATCCGCATCATGTCGAGCGCTTCTATCGCGAGGCGTATTCGAGCGGCTTCACGCAGCGCCCCGATCTCACGATGATGGGCGTCGTCAGCGGCCTCGAAATGGCGTGCTGGGACATCATCGGCAAGGCGGCGGGCAAGCCCGTCTACGAACTGCTCGGCGGACGCGTGCATGAACGTCTGCGTTCGTACACGTATCTCTATCCGAAGAACGCGCGCGGCGAATACGACTACGACGATCCCGATCTCGCCGCCGAATGCGCCGCGCACAACGTCGCGCTCGGCTTCACGGCCGTCAAGTTCGATCCGGCCGGCCCGTACACCGCGTATTCGGGGCATCAGATTTCGCTCGAAGTGATGGACCGCTGCGAGACGTTCTGCCGCAAGGTGCGCGAGGCGGTCGGCAGCAAGGCCGATCTGCTGTTCGGCACGCATGGTCAGATGGTGCCGTCGTCGGCGATCCGTCTTGCGCAGCGCCTCGAGAAGTTCGATCCGCTGTGGTTCGAGGAACCGGTGCCGCCGGGACAGGAAGACGCGATGGCGCAAGTCGCCGCGAAAACCAGCATTCCGATCGCGGCCGGCGAGCGCCTCACGACGAAGTACGAGTTCTTCAAGCTGCTCGAAGCGAAAGCCGCGTCGATCCTGCAATTCAACGTGGGACGCGTCGGCGGTCTGCTCGAAGCGAAGAAGATCGCGAGTCTCGCCGAGGTGTACTACGCGCAGATCGCGCCGCATCTTTACAACGGTCCGGTCGGCGCGGCGGCGAGCATTCAGATCGCCGCGTGCTCGCCGAACTTCCTGATTCAGGAAAGCATCGAGACGTGGGGCGGATTCCACGCGGAAGTGCTCAAGACGAAGATTCGCTGGGAAGACGGCTACATCATTCCGTCGACGGAGCCGGGCCTGGGCGTCGAACTGAACATGGACGTCGTGCGCGCGCATACGCCGTACACGGGCGAGCGTCTGCATCTGCAGATGGCCGCGAAGCCCGCCGACGTGAAAGATCTCGCGCCCGCCAAGGGCTGAACGGAAAAGCAGAAAACATGGAATTCGATTACATCATCGTGGGTGCGGGATCGGCGGGCTGCGTGCTCGCCAATCGTCTCACCGAGTCCGGCGAGCATTCGGTGCTGCTGCTCGAAGCGGGCGGCAAGGACGATTCGTTCTGGTTCAAGGTGCCGGTCGGCTTCACGAAGACCTACTACAACCCGCAATACAACTGGATGTACTACAGCGAGCCGGAAGCGCAACTGAAGGACCGCTCGCTGTATTGCCCGCGCGGCAAGGTGCAGGGCGGCTCCGGCTCGATCAACGCGATGATCTACGTGCGCGGCCAGCCGCACGATTTCGACGACTGGGCGCGCGCCGGCAACGCGGGCTGGGGCTATCGGGACGTGCTGCCGTATTTCCGCCGCCTCGAATCGCACTGGGCCGGCGACACGCCGTATCACGGCGCGAACGGCAAGATCAGCATTTCGTCGATGAAAGAGGGCGCGCACGCGATCTGCGGCACGTTCCTCGAAGGCGCGCGGCAAGCGGGCTTTCCCGTGACCGGCGACATCAACGGCCCCGATTACGAAGGCGCGACCGTGTATGACATCAACGCGCGCAATGGCGAGCGTTCGTCGAGCAGCTTCGAGTATCTGCATCCGGTGCTCGGGCGCAAGAATCTGCGCGTGGAGAGCAATGTCAGCGTGAGCCGCGTGACGTTCGACGGCAAGCGCGCGACCGGCGTCATCGCCACGCGCAACGGCGAATCGCTGCAGTTCCGCGCGAAGCGCGAGGTGATTCTGTCGGCGGGCGCGGTCGATACGCCGAAGCTCATGCAGCTTTCCGGTCTCGGCGACGCGGCGCTGCTCGCGAACCACGGCATTCCGGTCGTGCACGAGTTGCCGGCGGTCGGCAAGAATCTGCAGGATCACTTGTGCGTGAGCTTCTACTATCGCGCGACGGTGCCGACGCTGAACGACGAACTCTCCTCGCTCTTCGGCAAGGTCAAGGCGGCGATGCGGTATCTGACATCGCGCAAGGGCCCGCTCTCGATGAGCGTGAACCAGTCGGGCGGCTTCTTCAAAGGCGATGACGACGAGAAAGAGCCGAACCTGCAGCTCTATTTCAATCCGCTTTCCTATCGGATTCCGAAGAGCAGCAAGGCGCAGCTCGAACCCGAGCCGTATTCGGGCTTCCTGCTGTGCTTCAATCCGTGCCGTCCGACGAGCCGCGGATCGATCGAAATCGCGTCGAACCGCGTGGAAGATGCCGCGAAGATCAGCATCAACGCGCTGACGACGCCGAAGGACATCCGCGAAGCGGTGCAGGGCAGCAAGCTCGTGCGCAAGATCATGAGTTCGGCCGCGCTGCAGGCGATTACGGCAGAAGAGATTTCGCCGGGACCGCAAGTCGAAAGCGATGCCGACATGCTCGAGTATTTCCGCGAGCAGTCGGGCTCGATCTATCACCTGTGCGGTTCCTGCGCGATGGGACCGGACGCGCGCACCGCGGTCGTCGACGAGCGCCTGCGCGTGCATGGCATGCAAGGCTTGCGCATCGTCGATGCGTCGATCTTTCCGAACATCACGTCGGGCAATCTCAACGCGCCGGTGATGATGGTCGCGGAGAAAGGCGCGGACATGATTCTCGACGATGCCCGCACGGTCATCGAACAGGTGTCGGCGCCTGCGGAGCCTGCCGCGATCGCGTGATGCACGCGGGCGCGAGACATGAAACGTCTTCGCGCCCCGAAGCGGCATAATTTGCCTCGATTCGTAAAATGTCGCCCAAGAGCGATACGTTCCGGCGCGGATACGTGTTCAATGCGCCCGTCGAACGCCAGGAAGAGGAGACGGAATTGAAGCGAAAAATGCCTGCCCTGAATGCGCTCAGGGCTTTCGAAGTCGCCGGGCACACCGGCAGCTTCACGCGCGCGGCCGAAATGCTGCATGTGACGCAAAGCGCGGTGAGCCGGCAGGTGCGTCAGCTCGAAACGCAGCTCGGCGAACCGCTGCTGTTGCGCCGCCATCATTATCTGGAGTTGTCGGCGACGGGGCGGCTCTTGCTGCAGGCGCTCAGAATGTCGTTCGATCGCATCGAACTCACGGTGCGCAGCATTCAGGAAAAGACTCATCTGACGCGCTTGCGCGTCAATGCGCCGCCTACCTTCGCGCGCCGCTGGCTGATGCCGCGGCTGCAATCGCTGCGCGCCGCCGCGCCGGAACTCGAAATCACGCTGACTACGCGCCTGAAGGACGATCTCGTCGAATCGGGCGCACTCGACTGCGCCATCCGCTTCGGCAATGGCGAATGGGACGGCCTCGACAATGAGTTGCTGATGAACGAGCGGCATATCGCCGTGTGCTCGCCCGCGCTGCTCGCCGAGTGCGATACGACCGGCATCGATCTGAACGCGTTCACGCTGCTGCATGTGCTCGCGGCGAGCGATCAGCGCTATCTGACGTGGCAGCACTGGCTCAAGGCGGCGAACATCGACAATGTCGATACACGCGGCGGCTACGAGTTCGATCTGCTCGACAACGCGATTCGCGCGGCCACCGACGGCCTCGGCGTCACCATCGCCGATCGCCACATGATCGGGCACGAGTTGCGGCAGGGGACGCTCGTGCCGATCGTCGATGTCGAAGTGGACGGGCATCAGTCTTACTGGCTTGTGACGCGCACCGGCCAGGACGACGCGCCGCAAGTCGCGCTGTTTCGTGAATGGCTGCGCGGCGAGATCGGGAAACAGACGCAGGCGCTCGGCGGCAAGCGTAGCGCGTTCGTCTGAGGGAGCCGACCGTGCGGCGCTTGCCATCTCTGACCGCGTTGCGCTTTTTCGAGGAAAGCGCGCGCCACATGAGCTTCAACAAGTCGGCGGCGGCGTTGTGCGTGACGCCGGGCGCGGTCAGCCGTCAAATTCGCCTGCTCGAAGATGCGCTCGGCACGAAGCTTTTCGATCGCGATCACAAGGGCATCCGGCTTACGAAACAGGGCGCGGAATTGCTTGCTTGCCTGTCGGAGGCGTTCGATTCGATCGAGCGCGTCACGCGTTCGCTTTCCAACGTGCAACGCAGCGAGCGCAAGCGTCTGACCGTGATCGCGCCGCCGACTTTCGCGACGCGCTGGCTCTCGCCGCGACTGGGTTCGCTAATGGACGCCGTGCCCGACATCGATCTCTCCGTTCGCACCGATGCCGTCGAAGACCGTCAGTGCAGCATTCGCTTCGGATACGAGGCGCGGGCGGATCATCGGTCGGAGCTGCTGTTCATCGAGCGGCATGTGCTCGTCGGCGCGATGAAGTTGGCGGGGCAGCCGGTCGAAGCGCTGCTGAAGCGGCTGCCCGCGCTGCATGTGCTGCACAACGATGCGCGGCTCACGCTCTGGCCCAACTGGCTCGATGCCGCCGGTTTGCCGCGCGCGTTCGGCGAGAACGGCATCGAGTTCTCGACACTCGATCAGGCGATTCACGCGGCGCGCGCGGGATCGGGGCTGGCGGTCGTCGATCGCAACATGATCGCCGATGAACTGCATGACGGGTCGCTCGTTCTGCTGTCGCCGGTGGAGTCGACAGGGCCTTACGGATATTGGCTGGATATCGCGCCTTCGTTCGCCGGGGCGGATTCCGTGCAGGCGTTCGCGGAATGGCTGCGCGGGGAGGGAGCGAAGGCGGCGCGGGATTGAGTGCGCGGCCTTCGCCTTCGCGTTACGTGCAATCGAGTTCGGCGGATCCTGGCTCGTCGATCCGATATCGGCACTCATCGACTCGCTTCTCAAGAGTGAAGTCCCGCGTTTCCTTGTTGGCGTAGACGCACTGAACGGTCACTGAGCGGCCGTGATCGTAGACGTAGCCGAGTTTCCAATAGCCCCGCTTGGCATCGCCATGATCCGCAATGAGCCGGACGTGTTCTTCAGGCTTTCCGTCGAAGGCCGCGACGTATTGGAGATGCGTGCCCGGCAACGCAGGACAGGCGATCGCTTCCGCCTTCGCGAGTCCGCTGACGCTTGCGGCGAGGAGCAATGTCGTCAGACAGGCGAGCGTCTTACTCGACGACATAGAATTTGTCTCCGTTGTTGACGTCGGAGCCTTGGCCCCAGCGCAAGATGCGCGGTCCAATGGGCTTGGGCGGATGCGCGTATTGGTCATATACCGTTACGCCGACGGGACTCTGACTGACATAGATTGCAGCGTGCCCGTGGAAGTGTCGGTGATTGTCGAATGTGGCGATGACGGTCCCCTCAACGATGTGCGGGTTGTTTTTAACAGCAGCTCCTTTTTTCCATGCAATCGTGGCCGGCAGCGACGGACATACTTGCTTGACATAGGAGACGCATCCGCCGCAATAGTCCGGGTGGCCAGTGCGACCATCGGGTGGCGCATCGTCGTAAGGACCGTGTGCGGATCATGGGGCGCATACCCAAGTGTTCAGCCGCGCCGAGGGTGAGTTCTTGTAGTTTGAACTGATATAGCTCATGGCGAAAACGATCGAGATGTTCAGAATGACGAGACTGTCAAATGACAGGAAAATCTCTGTCGGCAATGACGCGAGTCAACGTCCCGCTTCGCGCCTTGTCCTCTCGGCGCTCACCTCAAAGGTAACAACTATGTCGGACGGCCTCGACGCGTTTATTCCGAATCTGCCATGAAACGCGGCAACGTTTCCGTTGCCGCGCGTTACTGCACTTGGTCTCACCCCCCACTCGCCTCACTCAACGTCAGATGCTTCGTCTCCGGCGCCCACGCGATCGACACGATCATCCCGACGAGCAACACCGCCGCAAGCGCGAGCATCGTCATCTGCACGCCGGCCTGCGCGATCCCGATAGGCAAAAGAAACGTCCCCACCGCCGATCCCAACCTGCTGCACGCGATCGACAGTCCCACACCGCACGCCCGCGCCTCGGTCGGAAAGCACTCCGGCGGAAACACGCCGACGAGATTCGAGAATGCCGACATCGTCAGCGTGAAGACGCCGAACGCAACGATCATCCCCACATTCGCCGACGACGGCAGCACGCTCAACGCAAACAGCGACAGGCAGCACACCGCGAACGACCCGATCAGGAACGAGCGCCGCGACAGCTTGATGGTCAGCCAGATGCCGATCAGCGCACCGAGCACGAGAAAGCCATTGAGCAGCAGATCGGCGCCCGATCCTTCGGGCAGACGGATCGCCGTGAGAATGCTCGGCAGGAACGTGTAGATCGCAAAGTACGGAATCACGAGGCACACGAAAAACGCGCAATTGAAGACCGTGCGGCGAATCAGATCCGGCTTGAAGAGCCGCGCGAAGCCGCCCTTGCCCGCGAAATGCTCGCCCGTATCGGCTTCGAGCGTGACGTTCGGGCCGAAGTGCTTGCGCACGATGCGCATCGCCTCATCGACGCGGCCTTTGCCGAGCAGCCAGCGCGGCGATTCCGGCGTGCCCACGCGCATGATGAGCACCAGAAACGCCGGCACGCCGGCGGAGGCCAGCAGCCAGCGCCACGCATCGGGCGTCGCGTCGGCGTAATGCATGCCGAGCACGTTCGCGATCACATAGCCGATCGTCCAGATCACGCTGAACGAGCCGAGCAGCACGCCGCGATGCTTGCGCGGCGAGAACTCCGCGAGAATCGCATGACCGACCGCGAAATCGCCGCCCATGCCGAAGCCGATCAGCACGCGCAAGCCGACGAGCATCGCGGGCGTCGTCGCATAGAACTGCGCGAACGCGGCCGCCGTGATGATGATGAAGCTCAACAGGAAAATCTTCTGACGTCCGAGCTTGTCCGAAAGCCAGCCGAACACGAGACTGCCGAGAAAAATGCCGATCAGCGCGGATGAACCGAGCAGGCCCATCCAGAACGCATCGAGCGGAATCTGTTTGTTGAGCGACGACAGCGCATAACCGATCGTGCCGAGCGCATAACCTTCGGTGAAGTGCGCGCCGAACGTGAGGCCCGCGATCTTGATGTGGAAACGGTTCAGCGGCACATCGTCGAGCGCGACGCGATTGCGCGTCGTATCGACGGGCGCGGCGGCGCCCGGGGCGAGCGGCTGCGCGCTCAGGCTTTGCATGTCCAAGAGTATCTCCTCCACCTCGAGTGGAGCGGCGCGTCGACGCCGCAAGAAAACCGCGCACGCGATAGCGTTATGTTTCGTGCATGCGCGGTATGGCGATGATTCAGCGGCCGAGTCCGGCCATCATCATGTACTTGAGTTCCGTGTATTCATCGAGTCCGTACTTGGAACCTTCGCGGCCCAGTCCCGACTGCTTCACGCCGCCGAACGGCGCGACTTCCGTCGAGATGATGCCTTCGTTGATGCCGACCATGCCGCTCTCCAGCGCCTCCGCGACACGCCACGCGCGGCCCAGATCGCGCGTGTAGAAGTACGCGGAAAGGCCGTACGGCGTGTCGTTCGCGGCGGCGATGACGTCTTCTTCCGTCGCGAAGCGGAAGCACGCGGCGACCGGACCGAAGGTTTCCTCATCGGCGATGAGCATCGAAGGCGTGGCGTCCGCGAGCACCGTCGGCTCGTAGAACGTGCCGCCGAGCGCGTGCGGCTTGCCACCCGTCAGCACCTTCGCGCCTTTGCTCACGGCATCGGCGACATGGGCTTGCACCTTCGTCAGCGCGGCTTCGTTGATGAGCGGCCCCTGATCGAACTCGCCTTCGAGCCCGTTGCCGACGCGCAGCTTGTGCACGGCGCGCGTCAGCGTTTGCGTGAAGGCATCGTAGACGCCGTCCTGCACGTAGAAGCGGTTCACGCACACGCACGTCTGCCCGGTATTGCGGAACTTCGACGCGATCGCGCCTTGCACGGCGGCGTCGATATCGGCGTCGTCGAACACGATGAAGGGCGCGTTGCCGCCGAGTTCCAGCGACAGCTTCTTCAACGTATCCGCCGATTGCTTCGCGAGCAGCTTGCCGACGCGCGTCGAGCCGGTGAACGAGAGCTTGCGCACATCGGGCGATGCGGTCAGCGTCTCGCCGATGGCGACCACATCGCCCGACACGACGTTGAACACGCCTGCCGGAATGCCTGCTTGCTCCGCGAGCACCGCCAGCGCGAGCGCGGACAGCGGCGTTTCCTCGGACGGCTTCAGCACCATCGTGCAGCCCGCGGCCAGCGCGGGACCGGCTTTGCGCGTGATCATCGCGAGCGGGAAATTCCACGGCGTGATGGCGGCGACGACGCCGACCGGCTCGCGCGTCACGACGATCTTCGCGTTCGGCTTCGGACTCGGGATGATGTCGCCGTAGCTGCGCTTCGCTTCTTCCGCGAACCATTCGAAGAAACTCGCCGCGTAAGCGACTTCACCGAGCGCTTCGGCAAGCGGCTTGCCTTGTTCGCGAGTCAGCAGTTCGGCGAGCGTGTTGCGATTGGCGAGCATCAGTTCGCCCCAACGCTTCACGCGCGCGCTGCGTTCCTTCGCGGTCAGCGCGCGCCATGCGGGGAAGGCGCGCTTCGCGGCATCGATCGCCTGCTGCGCTTCGGCACGACCGCCGCGCGCGACGTTCGCGATGGACTCGCCCGTCGCCGGATTGCGCACGGGATACGTGCCCGCGCTTTCGCGCCATGTGCCGTCGATGTAGTGATTCGTCCGCATCAGATCGATCATGCCGCGCGCTCCATCGCTTGTTCGAACACGCCTTGCGCCGCACGCGCCTCGCGCGCGATGCGCCGCCCCGCCGTGTAGTCGTTGATGAGATCGCACGGCGTGTAGTTGCGCTCCAGCTCGTGCAGTTCGTCGTCGTCGAGCTTCGTGTCCAGCGCGGCGAAGGCGCTGTCGAATTGCGCCGGCGAATCCGCGCCGACGAGCATGGACGCAATCCCGGGACGGCTCAACACCCACCCCTGCGCGATCTGCGCGGCCGGCACGCCGCGCCGCGCCGCGACGCGCGCGACCGATGCCGCGATGTCCTGCGACGCGCGATCGCCATACATTTGCGCGGTGAAGAAATCGGTCTGGCTGCGCGTGGATTTTGCGTCGGATGTGAGCAGGCCGCGCGCGAGCGGACTGAACACGGACACGCCGACGCCCTGATCGATGCAGTACGGAATCATCTCGCGCTCTTCCTCGCGATACGCGACGTTCAACTGCAACTGCATGTTGATCGGCTTGTGCCAGCCGTGGCGCTCGCACGCCTGTATGATCTTGGCGAACTGCCACGTATACATCGTCGATACGCCGATGTAACGCGCCTTGCCCGCGCGCACGATGTCGTCGAGCGCGTGCATCGTTTCTTCGACGGGCGTGTTCACGTCGAAGTAATGCAGCATGTAGATATCGACGTAGTCCATGCCGAGACGCTTCAGGGAGCCGTCGATGCCGTCCATGATGTGCTTGCGCGAGTGGCCGCCCGCGTTCGGATGGCTCGCCATGTCGTAGCCGACCTTCGTCGTCACGACGACTTCCTCGCGCGCAACGAGCCGCTTCAGAATGCGGCCGACAACTTCCTCGCCGACGCCCGTCGAATAGAAATCCGCCAGGTCGATGAAGTTCACGCCGTAGTCGAGCGCGTGCTTCACGATCGGCTCGCTTTGCGCTTCATCGAAAATCCACGGCTTCCATTGCGGCGTGCCCATGTTCATCGTGCCGAGGCACAGGCGCGAAACCTTCAGGCCGGACTGGCCGAGACGCACATATTCCATTGTCGAAAACTCCTTACTTCTTCGGCGTGTAGAACGGATTCGACACATCGCGCGCGGCCTTGAACACGGCTTCCTTGCGCGGCAGGCCTTCCATCGCGGCGATGATCGCGTTACGGCACGCGCGATAGTTGTTCTCGAATACGGCGTCGAGATCGTCGGTTTTCGGATTGACCCAGTTCGCCGACACGACGACCCAGTCGTTCTCCGCTTCCGGCGGCAGCGTGCCGTTTTCGAGCGATTCGGCGACCGCCTTCGCGATGCCCGCCTGCGATGCGCCCCACGTCGCGTTGCCGTGGAAATCGCCGTCGATCTGCGCCTTGTTGACATAGAGCGTGAGCGGCTTGGTCGGCACGCCCGGCTGCGCGATCACGACGAACGGCGCGTGCCCGGCGGACGGCGTCGCGAGCGCGGTCGCGAAAGCCTGACCGGCCGGGCCGTTGCGCGGGCCGACCAGCACGTTGATGTGCGCGAGATTGACGCCCGGCCCTTCGAAGCCTTCGCCGATGAACAGATTCTTTTCCATTGACTCCTTCCTTGTGTCCGCGTGATGTGTGCAGTTCAACCACCGTTGCGGTGGATGTGAGGCATTCTGCGGCGGGCGTCGCGCGGGGAGGAATCGACGATTTTTGAGGACCGGATTGATGAAAGCTCAACTCGGGAATCACCCGTAGGCGGGATAAGCGTCCCATAAGCTTCCAGCGCCCAAAATGTGAGTTTGTTCTAAATGCGGATTATTCCGGCGTGAGCGCGCCGCCGGGTCCGCTGACGCACATGTCTTCCATCGATCGCATCTCCCCGCTTCCCGTCACCGATGTCGTGTGGCGCTACTACGATCTCGCCAAATCGCGCGTGCAGATCCACGAACCGCCCGCGCCCGGCGAAGTCTTTCTGTGGCTGGTGCCGAGCGAATTCCGCTTCGCATCGGCATCGAATATCGGGAACTGGCTCAGTCCCGCCGAACGAAAACGCACGCGGCTGCATCCGAATTCCGCGCTCGGGCGGCGCTTTTCCGTCGCGCGCGCGACGCTGCGGCTCGTGCTTTCGCACATGTTCCATTGCGAGCCACACGAAGTGGGCGTCGAGGACGAACCGGACGATCGCATCGTCGTGACGCATCCGCATGACGACGGCCCGGTTCACGTCGATGTCGCGTATTCGGGCATCTGGATCGTGGTCGCGGTGGCATCGGCGAGAATAGGGCTTGGCTTGACGGTCGAATCGACGGGCGCGCATGACGCTGCCGCCAGACAATCGATGTGGGACGAAGCGGCGCGCATCGGCAAGTCGCGTGCGCAGCGCGGCGACACAGACGCCGACACAGACGCCGACTGGCACGGACTCACTTTGCCGATGCCCGGCGGCATCTGCGGCGTGCTCGTCCTGGACAAGCCCGTCGCGCGCGTGCAGGCGTTCGGCTGGGAACGGCCGCTCGAAGCGGAGGGCAACGCAGCCGCGTCCTGAGCCCGCGAGCGCCGTGTAATCACGGATCGGGATCGGGAGAAAACAGGACATCATGGAATACACGGCGCTCGCACAACGCCACGCGGCCGCGATCATCGCGATCGCGCTCTTCGCCGGCCCGGCGCTCGCAGCGGTCGCGTGGGCCTTCGCCGCGCGCGGACGGCGCGCTTCCGGCGCGGCCGTCGCGGTTACGGCGGGCATCGTCAGCGCGACGGGCGCGGCGGTGTTCATCGCCATCGCGACGCGCATCGCGCATGGCACGGCGTTTTCATCGGCGGATCAGCGCATGGTCGACGCTCTGCGCGACGGCACGCCCGCATTCGCCGCGCGAGGATTCGCCGCGCTCACGCATCTCGGCGATCCCTGGTTCCTCACGCTGCTGTCGGCGCTCATGTGCGCGTGGCTGCTGCTGACGCGGCGCTTCGGTCTCGCCGTCTATTTCGCCGCGGTCACGAGCGCGGGCGGCCTGCTCAATCAGGCGCTCAAGTCGATGATGCGCCGCGACCGTCCCACCGGCGCGACCGTGCCGTTGCCCGAAAGCTTCGCGTTCCCGAGCGGACATACGTTCGGCTCGATCGTCTGCTACGGCATGTGCGCCTATGTGCTGCTGCGCCTCGCGCCGACGCGCCGCGATCCGCTCATCGTCGCGCTCGCGTGCTTCATCGTGCTGACGATCGGCGTGAGCCGCGTGGTGATGGGCGTGCATTTTCCCGGCGATGTGGTCGGCGGTTTCGCGTCGGGCGGCGCGTGGCTCGCCGCGTGCATCGGCGCGGCGGAATTCGTGCGGCGACGTAGCCGGACGCTTTAGGATTAGTTCGATTGTTCCGCGCATCCGTAGACGTTAGTTTCAGACCTTTTGCGAGGCTGAAACGATGCTCGAATCGAAAGCGTATGGCGCGGTGGCCATGGCCCTGGTGCTGATCGGTCTGAACGGATGTTCGGCCTTCGTCAAGGATCCCGATCCGCAGGAATACATGAGCCGCGTGAAGGTCGGCATGACGCGCGCGGAAGTCGAGGACAGTCTCGGCCCGCCTGACGGAAACTGGGGACCGTGGCATTCGCTGTGCACCGAATACGCGTTCAAGAAGCACGGCACCGACCGCTGGTCCGTGTATTACAACAATCAGAATCGCGTGGTCTATACGGAGCACGCGGGCTGCAACGTCAAGCGGGCGAAGGAAGTCGGCCTGCGCTGAACGCCAGAAAAGACAAACCCCACGCGCCGTGGGGTTTGTCGTTTTATGAGCCTGAAATTCGACGCGTCAGTTCGCCGTCGGCCGCCACTTCAACAGACGCTGCTCGACCGCCGTCAGCAGATAATCCGCCGCGAGCGCGACGACCGCGAGCACGATCATCGCCGCGAACACGCCGCTCGCGTTGAACGCGCCCTGCGCGGTCGAGATCAGCAAGCCGATGCCCTGCTTCGATCCGAGAAACTCGCCGACGACCGCGCCGACCAGCGCGAAGCCGAAGCTGACGTGCAGGCTCGCGAGAATCCACGAAAGCGCCGACGGAATCACGACCGAGGTCGTCACCTGGCGTCGCGATGCGCCGAGAATCTGCGCGTTCGCGATCATGTAACGGTCGGCTTCGCGCACGCCCTGGAACGCGTTCGCGAACACGACGAAAAACACCATCACGACGGCGAGCGCGACCTTCGACGCCATGCCGAGACCCAGCGCGATCACGAACACCGAGCCGAGCACGACGCGCGGAATCGAATTGGCGATCTTGATGTAGATGCTGAACACATCCGACAGCAGCTTGTTGCGGCCCAACACGATGCCGCAGAAAATGCCGCCGGCCGAACCGATCAGAAAGCCGAGAATCGTCTCTTCGAGCGTCACCCAGACTTGCGTGAGCAGCGGTCCTTGCGACGTGCCGTCGACGAACCATTCGACGATCTGATCGAAGATCGCGGACGGCATCGAGAAGAAGAACGGATCGATCCAGTGCAGGCGCGCCGAGAGTTCCCAGCCGCCGAGCACGAACACGAGCACCGCGATACGCAGCCCGATGACGAGCGCATTGCGCTGCCTGATGCGCTTTTGCGCTTCGCGTTCGACTTGCGCGAGCGTGCCGGGATCGATGCCCGAGGGCATCGTTTGTTGAGGCGTGGACATAGTGATGTTCCTTTGAGGCGGGTTCAACCGATCTGCACTTCTTCGCGCAGGTCGTGCCAGATATCGCGCGAAATTTCGATGAAGCGCGGGTGATAGCGAATCTCCGACGTGATGCGCGGACGCGGCAGGTCGATCTCGTAGACCTTCTTGAGCGTCGCGGGGCGCGCGGTCAGCACGAACACGCGGTCCGCGAGCGCGATCGCTTCTTCGAGATCGTGCGTGACGAACACGACCGAGCCCGCATTCGCCGACCAGAGCTGCAGCAATTCGTCCTGCATCAGCGTGCGCGTCTGCATGTCGAGCGCGGAGAACGGCTCGTCCATCAACAGGATTTCGGGCTTGTTGATGAACGTCTGCGCGAGCGCGACGCGCTTTCGCATGCCGCCCGACAACTGATGCGGATAGTGCTTGCCGAACTTGTCGAGACCGACGCGGCGCAGCCACGACTGCGCTTCGTCGTAAGCGGCGGACTTCGAGCGGCCGCGATACAGCGGGCCGGCTGCGACGTTGTCGAGCACCGAGCGCCAAGGAAACACGGCATCGGCCTGAAAGACGAAGCCGATGCGGGGATCGATGCCATCGACCGGCTGGCCCATCACGCGCACTTCGCCCGTCGTCGGCTTGAGCAGACCGGTAATCATGCTGAGCGTCGTCGATTTGCCGCAGCCGGTCGGCCCGACGATCGCGACGAATTCGCCCTTCGCGACCGACATGCTGAAATCGCGCAGCGCGACCGTCGCCTTGCCGTCCGGCGAGATGAAGCGGCACGATACGTGGCGCAGTTCGATCGCGGGTTGATTCGATTGATTCATCGTGAAAGCCTCACTTCGACGCGGTCGCCGTGCCCGACACGTACTCGTTCGAATACGTGCGCGCGAGATCGATATGCTTGCCCTTCACCGACGGATTGAACGCGGCGAGCACCTTCAGAACGGTTTCGGGACCGTCGGCGGGCATCTTGCCGTCCTTCGTGAACATCGGCAGCGAGGCTTTCAGCGCGCCCACGTACAGGTCCTTGTTCTTCGCGTAATAGTCCTTCGGCATCTTCTCGGTGATTTCTTCGGCGCTATGCGTCGCGATGAAATTCAGCGTCTTCGCAAACGCGCGCGCGAGCTTCGCGGCTTCGGGCTTGTGCGCTTCGGCCCACGCGCGCTGCACGTAGAAGCTCGACGCCGGATACGTGCCGCCGAGCGCGGCGCGCGTGCCTTCGAGCGTGCGCATGTCGACGAGCACCTTCGCCTCGCCGGTCTTGAGCAACTGCGAGACGGTCGGCTCGGTCGTCATGCCCGCATCGATGCGCTCCTGCTTGATCGCTGCGATGAAGCTCGCGTCCGCGCCCACCGGCAGCAGCGTGTATTCCTTCGACGTGACGCCCGCGCGCTGCGCGAGATATTGCGTCAGAAAGCTCGTCGACGAGCCGAGGCCGGTCACGCCGAGCGTCTTGCCTTTCACGTCGGCCATGCTCTTGATCTTGTCGGCCTGCTTCGTCGAGACCAATTCGACTTCGCCCGGCACCTGACCGAAGATCACGAGCGCCTGGACTTCCTTGCCCTTGCTTTGCAGATCGATGGTGTGATCGTAGAAGCCGACGACGCCTTGCACCGCGCCGGCCAGCAATTCGTTCTCGGCATCGACGCCCGCGGGTTGCGACAGGATCTCGACGTCGAGCCCTTCGTCCTTGAAATAGCCGAGTTGCTCGGTGAGCTTCGCGGGCAGATAGATGATCTTGGTTGCGCCGCCGACCATGATCGAAATCTTTTCGGCGTGAGCGGATACGGAAGCGGCGGCGAGGGCGAAAGCGATACCGGACACAGCAGCGATCTGGCGCAGAGTACGCATCAGGAGTCTCCTTAATGTGGGCCGTGAAGTTGGGAATGGCCCGCTTTTTCAGTTGTGCGGCGATTATAGGAACGCGAAACCTTCTGCCAGCTTTCTGCGACGATGCGAAATCATGGGTGTTAACCCGATGCTTCATCGTTCGTCGAAGCCAATACAATCGCGCCACCATGAAACTGCTGTTGATCGAAGACAATCCGACGCTTTCGCTCTGGCTCGCGAAGATGCTGGAACAGGAGTCGTTCACGCTCGAAACCGTGCAGGATGGCGAATCCGCCGATCAGCTCCTGCGCGCAAATCTTTACGACGTCGTGTTGCTCGACCTGAACCTTCCGCGTCTTTCCGGCAAGAACGTGCTGCGCCGCATGCGTCAACGCGGCGACGCAACGCCGGTGATGATCCTCACGGCGAGCGGTTCCATCGACGAGAAGGTGGAGTTGCTCGGCGCGGGCGCGGACGATTACCTGGTGAAGCCTTTCGAAGTGCGCGAGCTCGTCGCGCGCGTGAAGGTGATGATCCGGCGGCGCAGTTCATCGACGGCGAACGAGGTGTCGTGCGGCGATCTCGTGTTCGATATCGACACGCGCCAGTTCACGCTCAAAGGCGCGCCGCTCAACGTGACGCCGCGCGAACGCAGCGTGCTCGAAGCGCTGATCCTGC
This sequence comes from Caballeronia sp. ATUFL_F2_KS9A, assembly GCF_023630765.1. NCBI lineage: Bacteria > Pseudomonadati > Pseudomonadota > Betaproteobacteria > Burkholderiales > Burkholderiaceae > Caballeronia > Caballeronia sp. ATUFL_F2_KS9A. The sequence goes on from NZ_JALQEK010000036.1 coordinate 80,910, forward strand.
GTCTCGGCAAGACGGTGTCGAAGGCGTCGCTGCTCGATACGATCTTCACGCACGAAGACAGCCCGAGCGAAGACGCGCTCGAAATCTACGTCTCGCGGCTGCGCAAGAAGCTCGATGGCAGTTCGGCGGCGATCGTCACGCTGCGTGGTCTCGGCTATCTGCTGCGCAAAAAGGACGATGACCAATAGCCTGCGCGTCCGTCTTCTATGGTGGCTGCTCGTGCCGCTCGCGATCTACGTGTTCGTGACAGGCAAAGCCGCCTACGACAACGCGCGCCACACCGCCGATCTCGTGCAGGAGAACACGCTGCTTGCATCGGCGCGGATGATCGCGGGCGAGGTCGAATGGTCGGACGGACGCTTGCTCGTCGATATTCCGCCGGCCGCGCTCGAAGTGTTCGCGTCGCCGCAGGGCGATCAGGTGTTCTACAACGTGAGCGTCGACGATGGCCGTCTGCTCGCTGGCGTGCCCGATTTCCCGACGCGCGACGCCGCCGGCCACGACGCGCCCGATTACTACGACGCCGATCTCCACGGCAAGCCGATACGCGCCGTCGGCTTCGTGCGCCAGATGTACGACAACGGCGCGATTCGCCGCGTGCTGGTGTCGGTCGGCAAGACGCAGGCTTCGCGCGATGCGATGGTGCGCGAGCTATGGCGTCCGCAGCTCGTGCGGCAGATCGAGATGGTGTTGCTGGCCGTGGCGCTCGCCTGCATCGGACTGACGTTCGAGCTGCGGCCGCTTCTGAAGGTGAAGAAAGAAGTGATGGACCGCGATCCGATGCAGCTCGAGCCGCTGCGCGTGGAGCGCTTGCATACGGAGTTGCGGCCGATCGTCGATGCGATCAATCAGTGCATCGCGCGGCTCGGGCTTCAGGTCGCGGCGCAGCGGCGTTTCATCGCGGATGCGGCGCATCAGTTGCGCACGCCGCTCACGCTGCTGGAGACGCAATTGCAGTTCGCGCGGCAGCATCGCGCGATGGAGCCGTCGCTGAATGAAACGCTCGCGGCGATGCAGCGAAGCAATCGTTCGATGGTCGGTCTCACAAACAAGCTGCTGCTGCTCGCGCAGGCCGAAGCCGCGGACTACGCGCAACTCGCGCGGCAGAAGGTGGATCTTGCCGCCATCGCGCAGGACGTGATCGAGGATCTGGCGATGTTCGCGCAGAAGCGCGAGATCGATCTCGGCGCGGAGCTGGTTGAATCGGCGTGGATCATCGGCCATGAAGGGTTGTTGTCGGCGCTCGTGTACAACGTCGTCGAGAATGCGATTCGCTATACGCAGCCGGGCGGGCACGTGACCGTTGCCGTCATGCGCGATGCGCAACGCGTGACGCTCACCGTCATCGACGATGGCCCCGGTATTCCCGCCGAAGCGCGCAGTCGCGTGTTCGAGCCGTTTTATCGCGCATCGGCGGATACGGAAGGAACCGGCCTCGGCCTCGCGATTGCGAAGGAGATCGTGCAGGCGCATCGCGGGCAGATCGTGCTGGCGCAGCGCGAGCATCCGGATCGTGGGGTGGTCGTGACGGTGCGCTTCACGCATCTTTCGTAAATGCTATGGAATGACCAAACGAATTTCACCGCTGCTTTGAAAATATACTTCTCGTTTGCAGCGAAACTATCGCAGCGGAGAAGAAGATGAGACGAATCGGCGCGTGCTTATCCGCATTATTGTTAGCAATGCTGCTTGGCGCATGCGGCGGAGGCGACGGCGCATCCGATGCCGTGAATTCATCCGCGAAAGATGCCCCGATGAATGGGACGAACAAGGGTTTCGCATTATCGACGGTCATCTGGAAGCAGTTTCCGATCAACGTGTGCTGGGATCTGAGCAACGCCGACTTCGCGATGTACGCCAATCAACGCAGTTGGAGTCAGCTCGCGGTTCAGCAAAGCTGGGAGGCGCATTCGGGCGTCGTATTCGCCGGATGGCAGCAATGCACCAACGCGCCGAACTATTACGGCATTCGGATATCGGTCGAGGATAGCGCCAAGGCGGGACCGCATACGCAAGGTCTCGGGACGCAGATCAACAATGTCGCCGGCGGCATGGTCTTCAACTTCACGTTCAGAAACTGGAGTACGAGTTGCATCGGACGCGAGGAGTATTGTGTTCGCGCCATCGCCGCGCACGAGTTAGGTCATGCGCTGGGATTCGCGCATGAGCAGAATCGGCCGGACACGCCATCGACGACATGCAAGGAACCCGCGCAAGGCACTTACGGCGACACGATGATCGGCGCGTGGGATCTGGCGTCGATCATGAATTACTGCAATCCGCAATGGAACGGTAACGGACAGTTGAGCGCGACGGATATCGCGATGGCGCAGATGTTTTATGGGGCGCCGGCCGTCGCGCAGACCGTCGCGGCGCAGACGGCGCGCTGAAAGCCGACGGGTCGCCAGAAAATCCGGCGGTTTGCGGGCTTTGATTTTGGATCCAAAATCCTTGATTCAATTTTGACATGGGCGCACAATCACCCCCACGCCGCACCCAACGCTGCCGACGGAGCCCCCATGACCGACCGAGCCAATGCCGTTGCGAACCCCTATGCCGCGAGCGACAGCCCGCGGGTCTCATCGAAAACCAGCCGTGCAGTCACCGCCGCCGTCGTCGGCAATATCCTCGAATGGTTCGATTTCGGCACGTACGCGTTCCTCGCGACCGTCATCGCCAAAGTGATGTTCCCCACCGGCGACGACTTCGCCGCCATGCTCGGTACATTCGGCGCATTCGGCCTGGGCTTCGCGGCGCGTCCGCTCGGCGCGATCATCTTCGGCTGGCTCGGCGACAAGAAAGGCCGCAAGTGGACGCTCACCTTCGTCATGCCGCTCATGGCCGCCGCGACGCTCTTCATGGCGCTGCTGCCGTCGTATGCGGCCATCGGCATATGGGCGCCGATCCTGCTCGTCGCGGCGCGCATGCTGCAAGGCATTTCCGTCGGCGGCGAGCTGGGCAACGCGGTCGCGTTTCTCGTCGAATGGGCGCCGCCGAACAAGCGCGGCTTCTACGGCAGCTTCCAGCAATGCAGCACCCTCGGCGGCATGCTGCTCGGCTCGGGCGCGGCCGCGCTCATGACGACGCTGCTCTCGCCTCAAGCGATGCTCGATTGGGGCTGGCGCGTGCCGTTCATCATCGGTGCGATCGTGATCGGGCCGATCGGCTGGATCATCAGAAAGCGCAGCGAGGAGACGCCCGCGTATCAAAGCGCAAGCGACGAAGCGCCGAAGACTAAAGGCCGCGCGCCCGCGCTGCTCGGTCTGCAGGCGTGCGGGCTCGTGATCGTGTGGACGGTCTCGCTCTACGTGCTGCTCAACTATCTGCCGTCGTTCACGACGAAATACGTCGGCATGCATCCGTCGACGGCGCTGTGGCTCAACACGGCGGGCCTCATCGCGATGACCGCGTCGATTCCGTTCTGGGGCGCGGCGTCGGATCGCTTCGGCCGCAAGCCGATCTATGCGATCGGCTGCATCGCGTTTCTCGTGCTGCCGTATCCGATCTTTCACTTGATGCTCACGTACAAGTCGGCGGCGATCGTCGGCGCGGTGCAGGTGCTGGGCGGCGTCGTCATCGGCATATTTTCGGGTGTGGGGCCGGCCGTGCTCTCCGAACTTTTCCCGACGAAAATCCGCACGACGTGGATGTCGATCGGCTACGGCATCGCCAACGCGGTGTTCGGCGGTTTCGCGCCGATGATCTCCATCGCGCTCATCAAGGCAACCGGCTCGCCGCTTTCGCCCGCGTATTTCGTCATGCTCGCGGCGTTGCTCTCGACGATCACGGTCGCCACCATCAAGGAGACGGCGCACGCGCCGCTGCAATAAACATGCGCTGGAATCGCACGCTTACCGTAGTGAACTGCCACGCCGAAGGCGAAGTCGGCAATGTCGTGACCGGCGGCGTCTTCGACGTGCCCGGCGCCACGATGTTCGACAAGATGATGCACCTCGAAGAAGTGCGCGACGACTTGCGGCGCATCTGCATCTTCGAGCCGCGCGGCTCGGCGAATCAGACCGTCAACTTCATCTTGCCCGCGACCGATCCGCGCGCGCAGATGGGCTACGTGATCGCGGAATCGACCGAATATCCGGCGATGTCCGGCTCGAACACGATGTGCGTCGCGACCGTGCTGCTCGAAACCGGCATCTTGGCGATGATCGAGCCCGTCACCGAACTCGTGCTCGAAGCGCCCGCGGGCCTCATCCATCTGCGCTGCTCGTGCGCGAACGGCAAGGTCACGAAGGTCGAGTTCACGAACCAGCCCGCGTTCGCGAATCATCTCGACAAGACGATCGAGGTCGAAGGCATCGGCAGTTTGACCGTCGATGTCGGCTATGGCGGCATGACGTATGTGATCGTCGATGCGGAGAAACTCGGCTTTCGCATCACGCCCGATGAAGCGCGCGAACTGTGCGAGCTGGGGCAAGTCATCAAGGCCGCGGCGGCGGCGCAGTTGCCTTCGCCGCATCCGCTCAATCCGCTCATCAAGGGCATCACGATGACCGAGTTCGTCGGCCCGATTTCGCGCGAGAACGGCGTGCTGAAATCGCGCAACACGGTGATCGTGTCGCCGGGACGCTGCGATCGTTCGCCGTGCGGCACGGGCACGTCCGCGCGGCTCGCGGTCATGCACGCGAAAGGGCTGATCGATGTCGGCGAGACGTTTCTGCACGAGTCGATCATCGGATCGGTGTTCGAAAGCCGCATCGCGTCCACGACGCGTCTGGGCGATGTTCCCGCCGTCGTGCCCGTCGTCGCGGGACAGGCGTGGATCACGGCGATCTCGCAGGTCGGCGTCGATCCGACCGATCGCTTTCAGACCGGCTTCACGCTCGCCGACACATGGTGCGAAGCCGTCGACGACAAGCTCATCAAATCGCGCGTGAGTTCGCAACGTGGCGAGTGAAGACATGACGGACGTCATCGTGATCGGCGCGGGCATCGTAGGACTCGCATGCGCGTGGGCCGCGCTGCGCGAGGGCGCGCGCGTGACGCTCGTCGATCGCGATTTCAAAGGCGATCGCGCATCGCACGGCAATGCGGGCGGCATCGCGGTGACGGAGAGCACGCCGATCGCCGTGCACGGCATGTTCACGAAGGCCGCGAAATGGCTGATGGACCCGCTCGGGCCGCTCGCGCTCGACTGGAAGCATGTGCCGAAGGCGCTGCCGTGGTTCATGGCGTTTGGCCGCGCGAGCGAGCCGGCGCGCTTTCGAGCGATCTCGCATGCGCTTTCGCTGCTCAACAACCGCGTCTACGACGACATCCTGCCGATGTTCGACGATATCGGCGCAAGCGCGATGCTGTATCGGCGGGGCGCGCTCACGGTCTATGAAACCGATGCAGCCTTCGCCGCCGATCAGCCGGAATGGTCCTTCAAGCGCGAACTCGGCGCGCGCTGGCACGCGTTGAGCGCGCAGCAAGTGCGCGAATGCGAGCCGTCGCTGGCGCCGGTCTTCAGGCATGGCGTGTTCCTCGACGACTGGTCGCATATCGGCGATCCGCGCCGCATCGTCACGCTATTGCGCGAGCGCGTGCGTGCGCTCGGCGCGCGCTTCGTGACGGGCATCGCGCGCGCCATCGACGCGCCGGAATCCGTCGTGCTCGACGACGGCACGCGCGTCAACGGACGACGCATCGTGATCGCGGCGGGTGCATGGTCGGCGGCGCTCGCGAGGTCGATCGGCGATAGCGTGTTGCTCGAAAGCGAACGCGGCTACAACGCGACGCTGCCAAAGCACGGCGTCGCACTGACGCGCGAAGTGATCTTCGCGGAGCGCAAGTTCGTGGCGACGCCGCTCGATATTGGCTTGCGCATCGGCGGCGCGGCGGAGTTCGCGGGCATCGACGCGCCGCCGAACTATCGTCGCAGCGACGCGTTGCTCGAACTGGGCAAGCGCTTCATCCAAGGCATCGACGATACGGATGCCGTGAAATGGATGGGCCATCGCCCCGCGACGCCCGACTCGCTGCCGGTGATCGGCGCATCGCCGCGCATGCCGTCGGTCGTCCATGCATTCGGGCACGGTCATCTCGGCCTCACGCAATCGGCGACGACCGCCGCGCTCGTCGCCGATGTACTCGCGGGACGCACGCCGCGCGTGCCGCTCACGCCTTACTCGATCGCACGTTTCTAGATTGGAGGAGCAAACATGCAAGTGAACTGGAAAGGCGTATTCCCCGCCGTGACGACGAAGCTCAAGCAGGACGGCTCGCTCGATCGTGACGCTATCGTGAACGGCCTGAACCGTCTGATCGACAACGGTGTCGGCGGCGTCGTGATGATGGGCATGGTCGGCGAGAACGCGCAGCTCACGCCCGAGGAAAAGCGCACGGTGCTGAAGATCGCGGTCGAAACCGTGAACGGGCGCGTGCCTGTGATCTCGGGACTGGCGGAACTGAACACGGCCAACGCGATGCAGTTCGCGAAAGACGCGGAAGCCATCGGCGTGCAAGGGCTGATGGTGTTTCCGGGCCTCACGTATCGATCGGACGATCGCGAGACCGTCGAATACTATCGGTCGATTGCGCGCTCGACGAAGCTCGGGCTCATGATCTACAACAATCCGCGCGGCTATGGCGTCGACATGCGGCCGGACTTGCTCGCGCAACTCGCGGATGAACCCAACGTCGTCGCGATCAAGGAAGAGACCTACGACACGACGCGCGTCACCGATCTCTACGCGCGCTTCGGCGACCGCTTCGTCGTGTTCTGCGGCGTCGACGATCTGATCGTGGAATCCGTCGCGCTCGGCGTGAAGGGCTGGGTTTCCGGCATGGCCAACGCGATGCCGAAGGAATCCGTCGATCTGCTGAATTACGCGGTCAACGGCGAATACGACAAGGCGCGCGCGCTCTATCGCGCGTTGATCGACTTGTTCCATCTCGACACGCACGTCAAGCTCGTGCAGTACATCAAGCTCGCGGAGAACATCACGGCGGGTTATCCGGAGTACGTGAAAGCGCCGCGCCTCTTGCTCGAAGGCGCGGAACGGCAGCGGACCATCGAAATCGTCGAGAAGGCGATCGCCAACGTGCGGGCGCTCGCGCAATGAAATCGACGTTCTTCTGCATCGACGGACACACATGCGGCAATCCGGTGCGCGTCGTCGCGGGCGGCGCGCCGCCGCTCGAAGGCGCGAACATGATCGAACGGCGCGCGCACTTCCTGCGCGAGTTCGACTGGATACGCACCGCGCTCATGTTTGAGCCGCGCGGCCACGAAGTGATGTCCGGCAGCATTCTCTATCCGCCGACGCGCGCCGACTGCGATCTCGCGATTCTCTTCATCGAAGTGAGCGGATGCCTGCCGATGTGCGGGCACGGCACCATCGGCACGGTGACGACGGCCATCGAAAACGGACTCGTGCGGCCGCGCGAGCCGGGCGTGCTGCGGCTCGACACGCCCGCCGGTCTCGTGATCGCGCGTTACAGGATGAACGGCGAGCATGTCGATTCGGTGCAGCTCGTCAACGTGCCTTCGTTTCTGCATTCGCAAGACTTGTCCGTCGACGTCGAGGGCCTGGGCGAGATTCGTTTCGATGTCGCGTATGGCGGCAACTTCTACGCGATCGTCGAGCCGCAGCGCGACTACGAAGGGCTGCACGCGCTGAAGCCATCGGACATTCAGCGTCTGAGTCCGATCCTGCGTCAGAAGGCGAACGAAAAGTACGCGTTCGTGCATCCGGAAAACGATGCGATACGCGGCCTCAGTCACGTCATGTGGACGGGCGAGCCGACGGTGGAAGGCGCGAGCGCGCGCAACGCGGTGTTCTACGGCGACAAAGCCATCGACCGCTCGCCGTGCGGCACGGGCACGTCGGCGCGCATGGCGCAGCGTGTCGCGAAAGGGCAGTTGAAGATCGGCGAGCGCTTCGTGCATGAAAGCATCATCGGCACCTTGTTCGAAGGCGTGCCGATGGAAGCGGCGCGCGTCGGCGAATACGATGCGATCGTGCCGGCCATCGAAGGATGGGCGCGCGTGACGGGCCACAACACGATTTTCGTCGATGACCGCGATCCGCTCGCGCACGGATTCCTGCTTAAATAACGGAGAAAACGCATGCTGATTCTGAAGAACGCCCGCGTGCTCGACGCCGACCACGAACGCGACGACGGCCGCTATTCCATCGTCATCGACGGCGATGCGATCCGCGAAGTCACGCGCGAACCGGTCGAGGCGAGCGGCGCGCAAGTGATCGATGTCGGCGGCAAGACGGTGATGCCCGGCATGATCGATTGCCATGTGCATGTCATTGCATCGGTCGCGCATCTCGGCAACAACAGCCGTCTGCCGAACACGTTCGCCGTGCTGCGCGCCGTGCCGATCCTCGCGGGCATGCTCGATCGCGGCTTCACGACCGTGCGCGATGCGGGCGGCGCGGACTATGCGCTGTCGCGCGCGATCGAAGACGGCGTGATCGCGGGGCCGCGCTTGTTCGTCGCGGGCAAGGCGCTTTCGCAGACGGGCGGCCACGGCGATTTTCGCGAGCGCTTCGACAACGCCGATCCGGACCCGTGCGGCTGCAATCGCAACATGGGCGCGATCGGGCGCGTGGTCGACGGCGTCGACGAAATGCGCAAGGCCGTGCGCGAGGAGATGCGCGCGGGTGCGAATCACATCAAGATCATGGCGTCGGGCGGCGTGGCTTCGCCGACCGATCCCATCGGCAATCTGCAATTCTCCGTCGACGAAGTGATGGCCGCCGTCGAAGAAGCGGAATCGCATCAGACGTATGTGATGGCGCATGCGTACACCGCGAAGGCGATTGCGCGTGTCGTGAAGCTCGGCGTGCGCACGATCGAGCACGGCAATCTGATCGATGAAGATGCCGCGCGCGTGATGGCCGAACACGGCGCCTACGCGGTGCCGACGCTCGTCACCTATGACGCGATGTCAAAGGTCGGCGCGCAAATGGGCCTCGCGCAAGACACGCTCGACAAGAATGAATCGGTGCGCAAGCGCGGTCTCGAAGCGCTCGCGATGCTGCACGAACGCGGCGTGAAGATCGGCCTCGGGAGCGATCTGCTCGGCGACATGCATCAGTATCAAAGCGATGAGTTGTCGATACGCGCGAATATCGTCGGCGCCTTCGAGGCGATTCGTCAGGCGACGGCCATCGGCGCGGAGATCGTCAACATGAAGGGCAAGCTCGGCGTCGTCGCGGCGGGCGCGTACGCGGATTTGCTCGTCGTCGATGGCGATCCGCTGAAGGATATTCGCGTGCTGACAGGGCAGGGCGAGCGCATCGCGGGCGTGATGAAAAACGGTGCGTGGGTACGCGAGAAGTTGCGGTGAACACGCGTGTTACGATGCCGCACCTTCACGCCTAAGCCGATAAAACATGTCTCCGGTCGCCGCCAAATCCCTTCGAAAAGAGAGCGACTCCACGCACAGGATCGTGCGCACGACGACGGTCGAACTCGTCACGACCGCGATCCGGCAACGCATTCTGTCGGGCGATCTCGCGCCGGGCGAAGTGCTGCGCCAGGAGGCGCTCGCCGATGAACTCGGCGTGAGCCGCGTGCCGATCCGCGAAGCGATCACGCGGCTTACCGGAGAAGGGTTGCTGACGAAGGTGCCGCACAAGGGCGCGTATGTCGCGGAGCTGTCGATCGAAGAAGTGCAGGAGACGTTCGAAATCCGCATTCGGCTGGAGCCGTGGCTCTTTTCGCAGGCGATCCCGCATATTACCGATGCCGAGATCGCGAAAGCCGAGAGGCTCGTCGCCGAAATGGATACCGCCGATTCGGGCGTCTGGGGCCAGTTGAACTGGCGTCTGCACGAGACGCTTTATCTGCCGGCGCGGCGCGACATCACATTGCAGATGCTGCGCGTGCTGCACGATCGCAGCGACCGCTATTTCCGCTTTCAGGTGGTGCAGGTGCCGATCCGCGAGCAGTCGCACGAAGAGCACATGAACCTGATAAACGCATGCAAGAAGCGCGATGCGAAGCTCGGCGCGAAGCTGCTGGAACAGCACGTCAAGACGGCGGCGCAGCAGATCGTCTCGGTCGTGGAGACGATCATGTCGCGTCAGGGTTGAGGACGAGCCGCACGCTCGCCGCATCGCGCGCATCGATTTCGATGTGAGCATCGCCGGCGGCGGCGATGTGCGCGAACGCGGTTTCATCGACTATCACGACGGGCACGTTCGACGCATAGAGTTCGTTCGCGACGATCGCGCCGATCGACAGAATCAGATCGCGCTCCGCGAGCACGATGCCCGCGGGCCCGGTGCCGTTGCGCAACGCTTCGGCGAGCACGCTGCTGCTCGAACTCGATCCGCGCGCACGCGGCATCACGAGAATGCGCGACGCGAGACTTTGGCCGTGACCGGGATGCGTCGCATCGACGATCAGGCCGCGCTCAGCGTCGTAACCGCCCCAGAAGCTGAGCGGCGGCAACGCGATTCCCGACGCGCGCGCGTGGCCCGGAACGAGCGTGACGGCCTCAAACGTGTTCATCGATGCACACCTTTCCTTCGAACGCCGATCGCACGCATTCGCTCATGCTCCCGAACGCGACCGTCACGCCGATATTCGCCGGCGCGTAATGCGCCCATTTGCCCGAGTTGGTCATCACGAGGCCGCTCACCTGCTTCATCACCGGCGTGATGTACGTGCAGGTATCGACGACGATCTGCACGCCGCGTGCCGCGAGCTTCTGCGCAATGCCTTCTTCCTCGAGTTGCCACAGCACGAAGCGGCTCGTGTTCACGTAGATATCGCAGCGCGGCGCGCCGTCGTGACGCCCCATGAGCGCGGCAAGCGTGCGAAATTCATCGACGGAAAAGTGCGGCGTGCCGAGGCTCACCGCGGCGAGCGCATCGCCGGGTTTCGCGTGCGACCAACGCGCGCGCACGTCGTGAAGATCGGCTGCGCTGACGGCAATCGTGCGTTCGGGCGCGCGGCCCTGAAGCGCGGCATCGAGCGTGGCGGCTTCCGGCGTGATGCCGACCGCATGGAACAGCGCCACCGATCCGCTCGATGCCGCCGCCGCGCCTAGCGCTTTGAGTTCGTCTTCGGTGGTGTCGCCGGGCAGGCCGGTGATCGCGGCGACCGTCGCGCCGGCAATGCCGCCGAGCAGAAAGCCGAGCGCGGCGAAATCGGCATCGCGATGCGGCGACGCGCGCAGATCGGGCGCGGCGATCACGATGCGCGCCGCGCGATTCGCCGTCACATGCAGGCCCGCATCCGGCACGCGCGCGGTGATGGCGGCGGCGAGATCGAGGAAATCGCCGTAACGGCTCGTGCGCGCGCCGAGCACGGAGTTCGCGAAAACGATCGCATTCGATTCGGCCCACGCGATCTGATCGCCCAGCTTCGGACGATGCTTCAATTGATACGGCGCGCAGGTGAAGCTGGCTTCGCATCCGAGCTCGAGATGCGCCTGCATGAGCCGCTTGCCCGCGCTCGCGATACCGGCGTCGCCGCGAAAGAGTTCCGGGTGAATGAGATCGAGCGAGCCGACATTGAGCGTGGTCGGCACGGCGACCTTCGCGCCGCTCGCGACGAAGCGCTCGACGAAATCGAGACTCGCCGCGCCGTGATACAGACAGCCGTCGATATGCGCGCCCGAGATATCGATGAGCGCATCGGCATCCATGACGCGCGCCGTCGCCGCGACGATACGCATCGCGAGCGCGAGGCCATCGCCGAAATCGCCGTTGAGCATGGCGGTGTCGCGTGGGGAAAGTGTGAGCATCGGATTCGCTGACGCAGCGCGGAGGGATGTCAGCGCAGTCTACCCGAAGCGGGTGGCGCGGCGCGTTCGCGCGTCTGGCCTACTGGCAAGATTGCAAAACTTCTAAATGCGGAGGCGGGCAGTCATGGGCGTATTGAGCGGGATAAAGGTTCTGGAATTCGAGGCGATCGGTCCTGCGCCGTTCGGCTGCATGTTGCTCGCCGATATGGGCGCGGACGTGCTGCGTATCGATCGGGCCGTCGCGCCCGGCGATCTCGGTCCGAAGGTCAGCGGCAAGCACAAGAATCTGACAGGGCGCGGCCGGCGCTCGGTCACGCTCGATCTGAAAAAGCGCGAATCGGCCGATGCCGCGCTCGAACTGATGTCGAAGGCGGATGTCGTCATCGAAGGATTCCGTCCGGGCACGATGGAGCGTCTCGGCCTCGGCCCGGACGCCGCGCTCGCGCGCAATTCGAAGCTCGTCTACGGACGCATGACCGGTTGGGGACAGACGGGGCCGCTCGCGCAAAGCGCCGGGCACGATCTGAACTACGTCGCGTTGTCGGGCGTGCTGTCGGGAATCGGCCGCGCGGGCGAAGCGCCGGTGCCGCCGCTCAACCTCGTCGGCGATTATGGCGGCGGCGGCATGCTGCTCGCGCTCGGCGTCGTGGCGGCGCTTCTCAACGTGCAGCGCGGCGGCGCGGGTCAGGTCGTCGATGCCGCGATGATCGAAGGCGCCGCGCAACTCGGCACGACCGTCTGGGGCTTGATCGCATCGGGCAACTGGCGCGAGACGCGCGAAAGCAATCTGCTCGATGGCGGCACGCCGTGGTACGACAGCTATCGCACCCGCGACGGGCATTACATGTCGGTCGGTGCAGTGGAGGCGCGCTTCTATGCGGAACTGCTGCAGAAGCTCGGGCTCGCCGATGCGGGTTTGCCAGCGCAGCACGATCGCGCCGGATGGCCCGTGCTGAAGGCGCGGTTCACGGCGGCATTTGCCGAGCGCACGCGCGACGAATGGTGCCGCGTGTTCGATGGCAGCGATGCGTGCGTCGCGCCCGTGCTCGGCTTCTCGGAAGCGCCGGCGCACGCGCATCATCGGGCGCGCGGAAGCTTCGTCGAGTTCGATGGCGTCGTACAGCCCGCGCCCGCGCCGCGCTTTTCCGCGACGCCATCCGCGATCTCGCGCCCCGCGCCGCAACGCGGCGAAGGCGGGCGCGATGCACTTCGGGATTGGGGGTTGAACGACGCGGAACTGACGCGTTTGCGCGCGAGCGGATTGGGATTCAACGCGGAAGATTGATCGGCGGGACGAGCGGCCGCGTGGAGCGCGGCCGCTGTGGCAGGATTACCTTTGTCCGAATCGCCGGACGAAGCAATAGAAAATCCACGGATGAATCTTCAGCATCGCCATGACGATCGACAGCTTCGGCCGACTGTCCGAATACATGCCGAGCAAATGCGCCATGCGCAACTTTTCCGACACGCTGCGTAGAATCGGCTTCGCGGAACCGTAAGTCGGCGCCTTCATCGCCGCCTGAAACGCAATTGTGCGATACGCATAGATGTACTTCAACCGGAACAGCAGACGCCGGTAATTCGGTATAGGCATCGACGCCGTGAGTCTCTCCACGCGATCGACAATCGCAAAGAGATCCACGATCCTCGGATTGAAGCGCGTCGAAATTCCCGCTTCCCGATACATATACGCGTACAAGGTATCGGGCATCAGCCGCACGATTTTCGACTTCCCGAGCGTCTGGACCGAGACGACGATATCCTCGTAAATCAGTCCGGTCGGATGTTCCACGGCGAGAAAAATCGAACGGCGCACGAGTTTGTTGCAGCAATACGCCTGCAAGGACAAATCGAGGATTTTCTCGACCGCCTGCACGCCGCTGATAACGGCGTCGCCCGTCTCGATGCGGTAATTGACCTTGCCATCCGGCGTCAGATTCTCGGCGGCGAAGACCACGACGTCCGCATTGTGCTTGTCGGCTTCCTGGATGACACGGCGAATGGTGTCGTGATGAATGTGATCGTCACTGTCGACGCACAAAACGTATTCGCCACGCGCCGCCATTGCGGCGATTTTGCGGGTTTCGGCCAGTCCTTTGTTCTTGAGATTCTTGATGAGTTTCCACGATATTCTGTTTTGCTTTTCCAGAATGCGTGAAGTCATTTCGCCGGATCGATCAGGACTGCTGTCGTCGACGGCAATAATCTCAAAGTCGGTGGAGGTTTGTGACAATAGCGAGTCGAGGCATTCTTCAATGTACGGCTCGACTTTGTACACGGGCAGCAGGACACTGATTTTTGGCGGTGCTTGCATGTATTGTCAGTCCCAGCTTCGAGACCTTTTTCAGTAGAACGGCTTAGGGATTCTACTTGGTGCATCGCATGCACGCATCAGGGTCATTGACTATTGCCAAACCGGTGCATGGTTCAATTCAGCAGATTTTCCCTGTTATATCTTGTTTCAACAAGAACTTAATACTTCAGTTCTCCTGCTATTCACGAATTAATGACCGGGCTGACGCGAAGGCGGTCAATTATGGACTTCGAAAACTTATCGCGTTCCCATGGCGATAAAAAGCAAAAAGGCACGTTCGGCTCTATCCGAACGTGCCAAAGAGAAGCAGCCACTCCAGGGAAAATCGATCGCTCTACTGCAAGTTGTCCGCAACCGCCACCGTCTGGCCGGTAATGTAATTCGACTCGGGCGAGCAGAACAGATAAACGCCGCCCGCGGCTTCTTCCGGCGTGCCGCCACGACCGAGCGGATTGCGCTGTGCGTGCGTCTTCAGCATGTCGGCGTTGAGGCCGACACGGATGTCGCGCCCGTCGATCTTCACGGTCTGCGCCTGCTCCGTGCTCACGGTCATGCGCGTATGGATGAGCCCGAAAGCCACGGCGTTGACGTTCACGTTGAAGCGGCCCCATTCGCGCGCCAGCGCGCGCGTCATCCCGATCACGCCCGCTTTCGCCGACGAGTAGTTCATCTGACCGGCGTTACCGTTCAGCGCGGACGTCGACGAAATGTTCACGATCTTGCGGTAATTGTCGCGTCCGGCTTCCTTGTCGGCGGCGTGCAGCGCCTTGATGTGCGGATACGCGGCGCGCAGGATGCGAAACGGCGCGGTCAGATGGCAATCGAGCACCGCGTACCATTGCTCGTCGGTCATCTTCTGCACGACGTCGTCCCAGGTGAAACCGGCGTTATTCACGATGATGTCGATGCCCTTGAACGAATTCATCGCCGTGCCGATGAACCGGTCCGCAAAATCCGGCGCGGATACGTTACCGACACACGCCACCGCTTCCGTGCCTTGCTTGCGCAGCAGTTCCACGGTTTCCTGCGCGGGTTCGGCATCGAGATCGTTGATGACGAGGCGCGCGCCTTCGCTCGCGAGCTTCATCGCGATCGCCTGACCGATGCCGCGTCCCGAGCCGGTTACCAATGCCACTTTGCCTTCGAGCTTTCCCATGATGTCTTCCTGATGATTGAAGTCAGAGCGCGATCACCGCGTCGCCGAGCACGCGCGGTTCGCCATATTGATTGACGGTCTGGATCTCGAGCCGCACGCGGCGTTCGCCGTCGGCTTCGAATTTTTCGGTGACCTTGCCCGTGCACGTCACGACATGCCCGAGCTGCGTGATGCCGACAAAGCGCACGCCGAACGCACGAAGCTGCCGTTGCTCCACCCACGACGTCAACAGCCGGCCGAGCCAGGCCATCGACAACATGCCGTGCGCGAACACGTCCGGCACGCGGGCGCGCCGCGCATAGTCGGTGTCGATGTGAATGGCGTTGTGATCGCCCGATGCGCCCGCGAACAGCGCGAGCATCGTGCGGTCGACGGGCGGAAGGGTGAGCGGCGGCAAGCTGTCGCCGATCTGGATCGAATCGAAATTGATGGTGCTCATTCGCATTTCCCCGCTTATCGCTGAACGACGACGCTGCGCAGATCGGCAACGTGCTCGCCGCGCTGGTTCGTGGCACGCGTCTCGCGCACGATGAACCACAGCGCGCCGTTCTTCTTGTCGTAGATATCGGCGATGCGGCTCTCGAAGCGCAGCACGTCGCCCGCATACGCCATGCGGTGATACGTGAACGACTGCTCGCCGTGGAGAATGCGCGACGAGACGATGCCGATCCCCTCGCGCCACGCCGTCGACGGCTGCTCGAATTCGAGCGAGAACAGGAACGTCGGCGGCAGCGGCAGCGCCGGATAACCGGCGTCGTGAGCGGCGGCTTCGTCGAAGTAGACCGGATTGGTTTCGCCGATCGCCTTCGCGAAGAAGCGCAGACGCCACGCGTCCGCCGTCGCGGAATAGACCGGCAACTTCATGCCGATGTGTTGTTTGTCGATCGCCATTACGCAGTCTTCTTGTAGATGGTGACGACGCCCGCGCCGCCCAGCCCGAGGTTGTGCTGCAATGCGATCTTCGCGTCCTTGACCTGACGGTCGCCGGCCGTGCCGCGCAACTGATGCGTCAGCTCGTAGCATTGCGCGAGACCCGTCGCGCCGAGCGGATGTCCCTTGGAAAGCAGGCCGCCCGACGGATTCGTCACCCATTTGCCGCCGTAGGTGTTGTCGCCATCCATGACGAGGCGCTCGCCTTCGCCTTCCTTGCACAGGCCGAGTCCTTCGTAGGTCAGCAGTTCGTTCTGCGCGAAGCAGTCGTGCAGTTCGATCACGTCGATGTCTTCGGGACCGACGCCCGCCTGCTCGTATGCCTGCTGCGCCGCGTTGCGCGTGATGTCGAAGCCGACGACGCGGATCATGTCGCGCGCTTCGTACGTGCTCGGCAGATCGGTGGCGAGCGACTGGCCGGCGATCAGCACGTCGGTGCGCAGGCCGTGCTTGCGCGCGAAGGCCTCGGACACGACGATCGCCGCCGCGCCGCCGCATGTCGGCGGGCAGGCCATCAGGCGCGTGAGCACGCCTTCCCAGAGCATCGGCGCGTTCATCACGTCTTCGGTCGTCACGACGTTGCGGAACACCGCGAGCGGATTGCGTGCCGCGTGCTCGCTCGCCTTCGCGCGAATGCGGGCGAACGTTTCGAGCTTCGTGCCGTACTTGCGCATGTGCGCCTGGCCCGCGCCCGCGAACTGGCGAATCGCCGTGGGCACTTCGGTGTTGTCGACGAGTTCGTTCGTCAGGCTGATCGCACGCTCGAGCGCGGCCGCGCGATCCGGCCATTTCGGCAGCAGCGGTCCCGGCTGCATGAATTCGAAGCCGAAGGCGAGCGCGCAATCGACCGCGCCGCTTTCCACGGCCTGGCGCGCAAGCCAGAGCGCCGACGAACCCGTCGCGCAGTTGTTGTTGACGTTGATGACCGGAATGCCCGTCATGCCGACGCGATAAAGCGCTTTCTGGCCGCACGTCGAATCGCCGTACACATAGCCCGCGTAAGCCTGCTGGATGGCCTTGAAGTCGAGGCCGGCGTCGGCGAGCGCATCGCGGATCGCGATTTCGCCCATCACGTCGTACGTCTCGCTTGCACCCGGCTTCTTGAACGGAATCATTCCCACGCCCGCGACATACACCTTGCGACTCATGTGCTTCTCCTTCAGTGATTGAGGATTCGATGGATTCAGAGCTTGCGCGAGATGAGGTCTCGCATGACTTCACTGGTGCCGCCGAAAATGCGCGAGACACGGGCGTCGACGAATGCGCGCGCCACCGGATACTCCAGCATGTAGCCGTAGCCGCCGTGCAGTTGCACCATCTCGTCGAGCGCCTTGCCGAGCGCTTCGGTCGAATAGAGCTTGGCGATCGCGGATTCCTCGAGCGTCAGCCGGCGGCGCGTGTGCTCGCCGATGTAGTGATCGATCATCAGACGCACCGCGATCGCCTGCGCCTTGACGTCCGCGAGCTTGAACTTGGTGTTCTGAAAGTCCCACACGGTCTGTCCGAACGCGCGACGGTCCTTCACGTAATCGATCGTGTGCTGCAGGCAGGTTTCGAGACGCGCCGCCGCGCTCACCGCGATCGAGAGCCGTTCCTGCGGCAATTCCGCCATCAGATAGGCGAAGCCCTTGCCTTCGTCGCCGAGCCGGTTCGCGACGGGCACGCGCACGTCGTCGAAGAAGAGTTCGGCGGTGTCCTGCGCGTGCAATCCGACCTTGTCGAGCTTGCGGCCGCGGCGAAAGCCTTCGCGCGTCGCTTCGACGACGATCAGGCTCACGCCCTTCGCGCCCGCGGCCGGATCGGTCGTGCAGACGACCACGATCAGATCGCAGTTCAGACCGTTCGTGATGAAGGTCTTGCTGCCGTTGATGACGTACTCGTTGCCTTCGCGCCGCGCGGTGGTTCGCACGGCTTTGAGATCGCTGCCGACGCCGGGCTCGGTCATCGCGATCGCGAGAATCTGCTCGCCCGCGCAAATCGCGGGAAGCCATTTCTGCTTCTGCTCTTCATTGCCGATGCGCGCGATATACGGTGCGACGATGTCCGAGTGCACGCCAAAGCCCGGTCCGCTCACGCCCGTGTGCGCCATCTCTTCGACGAGCACGGCGACGTGCCCGAAGTCGCCGCCGCCGCCGCCGTACTCCGACGGAATCGACGTGCACAGCAGCCCTTGCTTGCCGGCCTTGAGCCATGTTTCACGATCCACGCAACCGGCCTTATCCCATTGCGCCTGGCGCGGAACGCATTCGCGCTCGAAGAATCTGCGCGCAGTAGTCCGAAGCATTTCGTGATCGTCTCTGAAGACGGTTCGATTGATGTGCATTGCAAGCTCCTCTTGTTTTGTTATCGGCGCGCGCGGACGATGTGCTGGCCCGGTTCGGTCCCGTACAGCTCGTCGATCAGATGCGCCCGGCGCGCGCGCGTGGTCGCCTGATTGACGTAACCTTTGTCGGCGATTTCGTTGGCATCGAGCGATGGCGGTTCGGCCATCAGCATGAGCCGTTCGATGACGAGCGTCGCGCCGGCGGGCTTTTGCCGCACGAGCCGTTCGCGCAAAGCTCCGATGACGAGCGGATGCGCGATGAGCGACTTCGCATCCAGCGACGCGAGCTCGGGCGCGAGGCGCTGGCATGCCGCGACGTTCGGCCAGGCGAGCGCCGCGAGATAGTCGCGGTCGTGACCGCAGATCACGGCGTCGGAAACGAGCGGCGCGCAGCAGTCGACGAGCGCGAGCCGCAACGCGCCGACGCGCACCCAGCTGCCGTTCGCGAGCTTGAAGTCTTCGACGGTGCGGCCCGCGAACTCCATGCCCCTCGCCGGATCGGCGGGATCGGCGAGGCGCACGGCATCGCCGAAACGGAAGAAGCCTTCTTCGTCGAAAGCGGCGGCGGTCAAATCCGGCTGGCCGATGTAGCCGCCGAACACGTTCGGGCCGCGCATGCGGATTTCATAGCGTCCGTCGCCGCCCGGAAGCGGCAGCAGCTTGACTTCGGTGCCGAGCGACGGCGTGCCGATATTGCCCGGTGTGTCGGTCGCCCAGCCGCAGTACGTGCCCATTCCCGACGTTTCCGTGGCCGCGAGTCCCGAGCAGAACGTCATGCGCTCGCCGATGGTCTTCTCCGCGACGGCCTGAATGCGGTTCCACACTTCGACCGGCATGCTCGCGCCGCCATATCCGAAGAAGCTGGCTTTGCCGAAGAGATTCTGTGCGAGCAGCGGATCGCGTTCGAGTTCGTTCGACAGCGCGGCCCAGGCGGACGGCACGCTCGTATAGATGGTCGGCGCGACGTCGCGAAGATTGCGCAGCGTGCGCTCGATCATGCCGGGAAGCGGCCGGCCATCGTCGATGTAATGCGTCGCGCCGAACTGGATTGCGCGCCCGAGATGCAGCACGCCGCCCAGGCCGTGATGCCACGGCAGCCAGTCGAGGAACACGGGCTGCGATTCGCGCAGCCACGCGAGATTGTCCGAATAGTAGGCCGCCACCGCGCCGAGATTGCGGTACGTGAGGCGCACGCCCTTCGGTGCGCCGGTCGAGCCGGAGGTGAAGAGCACGCGCGCGGTGTCGTCGTTTTGGATGGCCGCATGCGCTTGCTCGACCGTTTGCAGCCGCGCGTCCGATAGAGGAAGAGCGGTCAACGCGTCCCATGCGATGTGTCCTGCCAGCGCCTGTTTCACTGCGATGACAGGCGCGCCGTTCAGCGGCAGCGCCGCGAGCGCCCGCGCGAACGGACCGGTTTCCTGCACGAACACCGCGCCGGGCGGCACGCGTTCGCAAATCGCCTTGAGTCGCGCGAAGTCCTTGCTGAGCAGCGCATAAGTGGGCGAAATGGGCGCGCTCGGAATGCCCGCGTATTCGGCGGCGAGCAGCACGACAGCCTGTTCGATCGAGTTGCCGGACAGCAGCATCAGCGGACGTTCCGCGCCGAGGCCCATTTCGAGCAGCGCGGCGCCGACCGTGCGGACTTGCCGCCACAGTTCGCTCCAGCTCAACGCGCGCCACGCGCCGTCTTCGCCGCGCTCGCAGAAGGCGGGCGTGTCGCCGCGTTCGGCGGCCCAGAGCGGAATGAAATCGGCGAAGGAACGCTGCGCGATGTCCGGCAACGGACGGTCGCAGCGAAGAATCAGCGTGCCGTCGGCGCGGCGCTCCACGAGCGTGCGGCGTTGCGGAAACCGCACGGGACGATATCGCGGCTTCGTCGCGTCGCTTGCTTCTAACGTACTCATTACGCCTGTCTCCTGAGCATGTTTGGCTTCTTTCCGATCGGGCTTGGGTGCCTGATTCGAGCGCTCTGCACTTTTCAGAAGCATACGGCTTGCGCGCAAGGCGGCGACCACCCGAGGTGGGTGGCGGCTCCTGTGGCGCCGCAGCGTATCTTCATTCCACGATGCGGCACAACGCGAAGTCGCTGAAAACGCGCATCGGTGAAGCCATCGAATCAAAGGGAGACGTCATGGATCTGGGTATCGCCGGGAAGGTCGCGCTCGTCACGGGCAGCGGACGCGGCATTGGAGCGGAAGTCGCGCGCATGCTGGCGGCGGAAGGCGCGCGCATCGTCGTGTCCGATATCGACGCCGCCGCCGCAGACGAAGTTGCAAGCGGTCTGCAAAAGAGCGGCGCGCAGGCGATCGCGGTGCGCTGCGACGTATGCAGCGAGGACGAAGTGCGGCACGTCGCGAACGCGGCGGACGAAGCCTTCGGCGGCGTCGACATCCTCGTGAACAACGCGGGCTTCAACAAGGACCGCTATCTGACGAAGATGACCGAGCCCGAATGGGACTCCGTCGTCGACGTGATCCTGAAAGGCGCGTTTCACAGCAGCCGCGCGGTGTTGCCCGGCATGATGGCGCGCAAGTGGGGGCGCATCGTGAACATCTCTTCGCGCTCCGTGTTCGGCAATCCGGGGCAAACCAACTACAGCGCCGCCAAACTTGGCCTGATCGGTTTCACGCGCGCGCTCGCGCTCGAACAGGCGAAGTTCGGCATCACCGTGAACGCGGTCGCGCCGGGCTTCGTCGAGACCGAACTGATGCGCGCCAATCCCACGTACGAAACGCTGCGCGACTCGGCGATCGCGAAAACGCCCGTCGGCTTTCTCGGCATGCCCGGCGACATCGCGTCGGCGGTTGCGTTCATCGCGTCGGAGCGCGCGCGCTACATCTCCGGCGTCACGCTGTACGTCACGGGCGGGCGCTTCTCGTCCTGAACGCGCATTCATTTACCCATCATTCGAAGACGCAGGTGGCACATGGATTTTGATTTCGACGCGGATCAGGTCGCGCTGCGCGACAGCATCCGCCGTTATATGCGCAATGAAGTCGTGGCGCGCATCGACGAATGCGAGAAGGCGCGGCGCATTCCGCTCGACCTGCTCGCGGGCGTGAGCCAGTTCGGCTATATCGGCGGCCTGCTGCCGGAAGAAGACGGCGGCATGGGCCTCGATTTCGTCACCTGGGCGATGATGCTCGAGGAATGCGGTTATTTCTGGGGCTCCCTGCGCACCATCGTCAATATCACGAACGTGTTCTGCCGCCTCGTTTCGCATCAGGGCAACGACGAGCAGAAGGCGCGTTTTCTCGCGCCCGTGCTCGCGTCGCAAAAGGGCGCGTGCGTCGCGTTCAGCGAGCCGAATCACGGCTCGAATCCGGCGGGCATCGAAACGCGCGCCGAAGATCGCGGCGATCACTACGTGCTCAACGGCACGAAGCTGTGGATCACGAACGGCGTCGCGGCCGATTACGCCATCGTGCTCGCGCGCACGCACAGCAAGACGTGCGACGGCGGCCACTCGCTCTTTCTGGTCGACAAGTCGCAGACGCCCGTCGAGGCGCGGCTCGTCGACAAGATGGTGCTGAAGGCGTCGGGCACGTCCGAGCTGTTTCTCAACGATCTGCGCATTCCGAAGGAAAACCTGCTCGGCGCGGAAGGCGGCGCCCTCAAGGTGATGGCGATCGGACTGAACTACGGCCGCATGAATATTGCGATGGGCGCGGTCGGCGCGGCGCAGGCGGCGCTCGATCTGTCCGTCGAATACGCGAAGACGCGCAAGCAGTTCGGCAAGCCGATCGGCCAGTTCCAGCTCGTGCAGAAGCATATCGTCGACATGATGGTGCGCACCGAAGCTGCGCGCGCGCTCGGCTACAAGGCGGCCGTCGCGTTGCAGAAGGGTTTGCCCGCGCGCATCGAATGCTCGATCGCGAAGCTCTATGCCGCCGAAGCGGCGCATGAAGTGGCGAAGATCGCGATCGGCGTGCACGGCGGCATCGGCTATTCGACGGAGTATCCGCTGGAGCGCATATTCCGCGACACGAGCGGCGGCACCATTCCCGAAGGCACCGCCGAAGTGCAGACGCTGATCGTCGGGCGCGAAGTGCTCGGCATGTCGGCCATCGTGTGAGGCGCGCATGAACCAGGAAAACATGCTCGCGCCGCGCGACCTCCACACCGCGCGCTACTACTGGGAAGACCTGGAGCCGGGCTTCTCGTTCGAAACGGCGAGCCGCACCGTGACCGAAGCGGACGTCGTGAGCTTCGCCGCGCTTTCCGCCGATTACAACCGCGTGCACGTCGATGCCGAGTACGCCGCGAGCACGCCGTGGGGCGCGCGCATCGCGCACGGCATGCTCGTCGCGTCGATCGTGTCGGGACTGAACACGCGCACGGTGGTCAATCAACTGCTCGAGCCGTCGCTGATCGGCATGCTGGAGACGCGCATCCGCTTTCCGAAGCCGACGCTCATCGGCGACACGATCAAGGCGCGCATCGAAATCAGCGACAGGCGCGAGACGTCGAATCCGGCGCGCGGCATCGTCGATTTCAGGCGTGTGGCGGTCAATCAGCGCGGCGAGACCGTCTGCGAATGCGACGTACGCATGATGGTCCTGCGCCGCGCGCAGAACGATTCATAAGGAGACAGCATGGTCAGCACCGAAATCGGCTACACGACGATCGACAGGATCACCGTGCGCGGCAAGGATCTGTCGAAGGACATTCTGGGCAAACTCGACTTCGTCGAAACGATGATGTTGACGATCCTGAACCGCGTGCCCGACGAGCGCGAAAAGCGCATGGTCAATCTCATTCTCGTGACGGCGTGCGATCACGGCCTGACGCCTTCCGCGATGAGCGCGCGTCTCACGTATCTCGGCGCGCCCGAGGCGATGCAGGCGGCGGTCGCGGCTGGGCTCCTCGGCGCGGGCAGCGTCTTTCTCGGCACGACGCAGAACGCGGCGGAGATGCTCATCAAGGCCGGACGCGAATTGCGCGACGACGCGAGCGAGGACGACATCACCGCGTGCGCGCGCGAGACCGTGCGGCGCGCGAAGGAAGCGAAGCAGCCGATCTACGGCGTCGGGCATCCGATCCACATCCACGGCGATCCGCGCGTCGCGACGCTCGCGCAGGCATCGCGCGACAACGGCTATTTCGGCAAGCACTGGCGGCTCGTGTTCGCGATCGAGCGCGTGCTGCGCGACGAGCACGGCAAGAACCTGCCGCTCAACGCCGTGGGCGCGATCGGTGCGATCGTCGCGGACATGTCGCTCGATCCGCTGCTCGCGCGCGGCTTCATGCTCGTCGGGCGCGCGGCGGGGCTCATCGCGCATCTGTACGAGGAGCGTCAGAACCCGGTCGCGCAGCAAATCTGGGATCTTGTGTTGACGCAAGACGAGCGCAACGAAATTCCGGCGCGCTCACGCACGCGCTGAGCCGCCAGCCGACGCTAACTCAGGCGCTCCGCGAAGGGGCGCCTCCAGAAGGAAGTGCCATGAACCTCAGCTATTCAAGCGCGGATCTCGCGTTCCGCGACCAGGTACGCCGCTTTCTCGCAGAGAACCTGCCCGTGGATCTGCGAGAGAAAGTGCTCAATCATCGTCACCTCGATGCCGACGACTTCGTGCGCTGGCAGCGCATTCTGTATCAGCATGGCTGGGGCGCGCCCGGCTGGCCGGCCGAGTTCGGCGGCACGGGCTGGAGTGCGTTGCAGCGGCTGCTGTTCGATATCGAATGCGGCATCGCGGGTGCGCCGCGTCAGCTTCCATTCGGCCTCAACATGATCGGCCCGGTGCTGATGAAGTTCGCGGGCAAGGCGCAGCAGGCGCGCTTCCTGCCGCGCATTCCGACCGCCGAAGACTGGTGGTGTCAAGGCTATTCCGAACCGGGCGCGGGTTCGGATCTCGCCTCGCTGAAAACACGGGCGGTGCGCGACGGAGACCATTACATCGTCAACGGGCAAAAGACCTGGACGACCTACGCGCAGCACGCCGACTGGATGTTCTGTCTCGTGCGAACCGATCCCGAAGCGAAGCCGCAAAGCGGCATCTCGCTGCTGCTGATCGACATGAAAAGCCCCGGCATCACCGTGCGTCCGATCCGCACGCTCGAAGGCCTCACCGATGTCAACGAAGTCTTCATCGACGAAGTAAAGGTGCCCGTCGAAAACCTCGTCGGCGAGGAGAACTGCGGCTGGACCTACGCGAAATACCTGCTCGGCCACGAGCGCACGGGTATCGCGGGCATCGGCAATTGCAGACGCGAGCTGAATTACGTGAAGGCGCTGGCGCAGCGCGAGCGCCGCCACGGCAAGCCGCTCGCGGACGACGTGCGCGTGCGCGAGAAGATCGCGTGCATCGAGGCCGAAGTGCTGGCGCTCGAAATGCTGCTGATGCGCGTCGCGTCGCAGGCGAGTCAGCGCGGCGCGGGCGTGGAATCGTCGATCCTCAAGATTCGCGGGTCCGAACTGCAGCAGTCGTTGTCGGCGCTGCAACTCGATATCGCCGGGCCGAATGCGGTGCCGTTCTCGCCCGACTGGCTCGCCGACGGCTTCGACGGATGGACGCCCGATCCCGGTCATGGCGCGAGCATCGGCAGCTTCTATCTGGAGATGCGCAAGCCGACCATCTACGGCGGCACGAACGAGGTGCAGAAGGAAATCATTGCGAAAGCGGTCATCGAGGGATGAGATCGGACATGGACTTTTCATACAGCGAAGAACAGCGCCAGCTCGCGGACAGCCTGAGGCGCTTCACGGAAGAGCGCTATCCGCTGGAGGCGCGCCGCAAGGCGAACGGTTTCAGCCGCGACGCGTGGCGAACCTACGCGGAATTCGGCGTGCTGGGGCTCGTGATCGGCTCCGAGCACGGCGGTTTCGATGGCCAAGCCACGGACACATTCGCCATTCAGTTCGAAGCGGGCCGCGCGTGCTTGCCAGAGCCGCTCATTCCGTGCGCGGTCATGGCGGCCGGGCTGATTCAGCGATACGCCACCGAAGCGCAACGCGAAGCGTGGCTGCCGCCGATCGCCGAAGGCCGCGAGATCGTGACGCTCGCGTATCAGGAGCCGTGTCCCCGCTACGACTTCGCGCGTCCGTCGACGGTAGCCGAAGCGCGTGACGACGGCTTCCTGCTCGACGGCGAGAAAGTTCACGTATGGCATGGCGCCGTCGCGCAATCGCTGATCGTATCGGCGTGGAACGCGTCGGCGCAGGCAATGTCGCTGTTCGTCGTGCCGTCGTCGGCTGCCGGCGTGACGATTCGCGCCTATCCGACGCTCGACGGCACGCACGATGCGCAAGTCACGCTGAAGGCGGTGCGCGTGCCGAAAAGCGCGCTCATCGGCGATGCCGCGCGCGGCGAAGCGATGCTCGAAAGCGCACTCGAACTCGGCATCGCGGCGCAGTGCGCGGCGAGCGCGGGCGCGCTGGAACGCCTCGTCGAGATGACGGCCGAATATCTGAGCACCCGCAAGCAGTTCGGCCAGCCGCTCGCGCGCTTTCAGGCGTTGCGCCATCGCGTCGCGGACATGGCCGTGCAAAAGGAACTGGCGTTGTCGATGGCGCATCTGGCGGCATCGGCCATCGATCATCCGAGCGTCATCGAGCGGCGTCGCATGATTTCGTCGGCGAAGCTGATCGTGAGCCGCGCGGCGCGTTTCGTCGGCGAGCAGGCCGTGCAGTTGCACGGCGGCATGGGCGTTACGGCGGAACTGGCTGTCGGCGATTACTTCAAGTCGCTGATGGTGGCGTCGCTACGTCTGGGCGATGCCGAATTTCACGCCGACGTGCTGGCGAATCTGCCGATCGAGCCGGAGGCACGCGCGCGCGCCGCGTGAGACGCGCGCGTCCGGGATCACGCGCCGTCGTTCAGCGCGAGGTCCCGCGAGCGCGCGACGGCTTCGTCGCGGCTCGACACGCCGAGCTTGCTGTAGATGTTCTTCAGATGCCATTTGACCGTCTCGGGCGATATGCCCATCGTCCGGGCGATCTTCTTGTTCGGCAACGCCTGCGCGAGCAGGCTCAACACCTTCGTTTCCCGCACGCTCAGGATTTCCGGCGCCTTCGCCTCGCCGGCGCGCACGCCTGATCCTGGCGCGCCCGGCCGCTTCGCCGTCGCGCGCGCTTGCGCGCTGCGCAGACGATCGGCGTAGAACTGCAACACCGCGCCCTGCGGTTCGGTCCGGACGGCGGCGCCGATCAGATCCAGCGCGGCGGGATGCGCATCGAGCAGCGTGCGCACGAGGCCCAGGCGATGTCCGTGGCGCACGGCGTCCAGCATGACCTGGCGCGCCGAATCCGCGTCGCCGCGAACGTGCGCCGTGACAGCCCTGCGCACTTCCAGAGACACGGTGCGTCGCTGCCAGCCGCGCGCCCGGCACAGTTCGATGAGCGGCGCGAGCGCATGCGCCGCCGCGTCGTGATCCTCGTGCGCCATGCGCCAGTCGATGTGCGCCTGCTGCGCGACGAAGCGGAAATCGGCCGCGTGCGCGAGCGAGCCGGCGCGCGCGGTCAGTTCGTCGAGCCGCGCGAGGCCCGCGTGCGCGGCGTCGAACTGGCCGCCCTGCAAGTCGCGCCGGACGCGCTGCGCGACGCAATGCGCGAGCGCGCGCCGCAGATCGTGCTTCGCGGCGTAATCCTCGAGCCGATCGAGACACGCGATCGCATCGAGCCGATGACCCGCGAGCCAGCGCGATGACGACAGCACCGTGAGCACGCTCGTCACCGCATCCGGAAACGACACGCGCTCGATGACGTCGAGACGTTCTTCGAGCAGCTTGCACGCCTGATCGGCATCGCCGGATTCGTAGAGCACTTCGCCGAGCAGCGCGGCGGCGAGCGCGGACGCCTCCGCCGCGGCGCTGCCACGCGGTTCGGCCTCGTGGAGCACGTCGCGGCACACGCGCTCGGTGCGCAGCAGATCGCCTTCCAGCAGATGACCGAAACCCACGAGCGCGCGCCCGCTCAGCACGCCCGCCGACGTGCTCATGAGCGGCGTGCCGTCCGCGAGCACGGGCGCGCGGTCGGTCTGCGCGCGGCGCGCTTCGTCGAATTCGCCGCGCAGCGTATGCGCCCAGGTCAGCAGATTGTTGTGCGCGCCGATGGTGATGCCTTGCGCGTCGTCCGGCAGCGTGCGCAGCTGCGGCAGCAGTGTGCAGGCGGCGTCGAGATCGTCGCGCTGGACCGCGAGCGCGGCTTCCAGCAGCGTTACGCGATAGCGCGAGTGCGTGTCGTCGTGCGCGAGATCGGCGCGCAGCCGTTCGATCTCGCTCGCGCAAGCGTCGAACTCGCGATTGTAGAGATGCAGATGGATCATCCAGAGCCGCAGCCCGACGCGCGCCTGAATCTCGGCTTGCGGCAAGAGACGCATCAGCGCGACGATCCGGCGCAGTTCGCCGCGCGGCTGCAGGGCGCGCGCGATCTGCGCGACGAGATCGGCGGCGGCGGCGGGTTCGCCGGCGAGCACGGCGTGACGCACGGCTTCATCGGCGTAATCGTGCTCGCGGAACCACTGCCATGCCGTGTGATGCACTTGCCGCTGCTGCGCCTCGCTGCGTGCGCGAAAACGCTCCAGCAAGGTCTCGCGAAAAAGCGGATTCAGGCGATACCACACATTGCGTGCATCCTGACCGGCGGGCGCGAGAAAGAGATTGTCGCTTTCCAGACGGGCGAGCAGCTTGAGCACGCTGTCGGGATGATCCGCGCGGCCGATCAGCGCGACGCACAAGGGCGCGCAGAGCCGCTCGCACACGGCCATCCGCATGAGCAGCTCGCATTCGCTCGCGGCGAGCCGCGACAGCACTTCGCGTCCGAAATACTCCGCGAACGTGTGGATGTCGAGCAGCGGAGCGTCCGCGAACGCTTCATCGAGCGCGAGCTGCTTCGGCGCGACGTTCCCGCGCTTCGCGCCGACCACCATCAGCTGCAGCCCGGCGATCCAGCCATCGGTCATTTCGTGCATGCGGCGCGCGTCGCGCGGGGCGATGTCGCGAAGCTGCGATTTGAGAAACGCGAACGATTCCGCCATCGAAAAGCGCAGATCGCGCATGTCGAGTTCGAGCAGCAGACCTTCGTCGCGAATGCGGCCGACGGACAGCGGAATCGCGCCGCGCGACGCGATCGCGACATGCAGATTCGGCGGCGCGTAATCGAGCAGCCATTGCAGCGATTGATGACAGCGCCGATCCGTCAGCCGATGCAGATCGTCGAGCACGAGCACGAGATCGCCCTGACGGCCCGCGATGCCGCGCACCAGCGCGATGATCGTGCGTTCGACCGCTTCGTCGTCGAGGCCGCGGCCGCCGAGCAGGGCGGCGTCGCCGGCGATCGACGGATCGACTTGCGCGAGGCTCGCGGCCAGTGCGTCGAGGAACCGGGCGAGGTCGTCGGTTTCATCGGACAGCGTGAGCCACGCGACCTGAAACGCGAGCGGATAAAGCGCCTCGCGCCACGCGATGAGCGCGGTCGTCTTGCCGTAGCCCGCCGGGCCTTGCATCACGATGCAGCGCTTGCGCCGGGCTTCGACGAGCTGCGCGACGAGCCGCTCGCGGCCCACGATGCGCGTCGATATGCGCGGCGATGCGCAGGCCGGATCGGACGCGGATGCCCGCGCGGTGTCGTCATCGGAATGATTCGGATAGCGAAGGAGGATCGTTTCAGTCATCAAGCACCTGCGTCTTTCAAGGTGGGACAAAACTCCGATGCCGGCGATTCTAGCGTTCACGACGCGCCGTGCCCGCTAGGGAACACGCGTAGTCCGGCGCGGGAACTATCGGAGTACGGCAATGGTTCGCTCGACGAACGAACTGGGGTATTCCCGCGCCTACTCGATTCGGGTAGTGGTGACGGGAAGACGCCCTGCAACACTGAATCGGACGGGATCGGAGGGGCGTCGGCGTGCGTCGCGTGCATCGGACAAACGCGCCGGGGAGACCAAAAACCCATAACGAGGAGACAGCTATGTGTATCGTCAGGAAGAGCGTTGCCGGTGCGGCCCTTGCGGTCGTGGCGAGCGGCGCGGCGGCCCAGTCCAGCGTCACGCTTTACGGCGTCGCGGACGCATTCTTTCAGTGGTACGACAACGGCGGCCAGCATTCTTGGTCGATGCGAAGCGGCGGCAACAGCGGTTCGATGGTCGGCCTGAAGGGCAGCGAAGATCTCGGCAGCGGCCTGAAGGCCGTGTTCACGCTGGAGAGCGGCTTCAACATCAACAACGGCACCGCTTTCGCCGATTCCTCGGTGATGTTCTATCGTCAGGCGTGGGTCGGCCTGTCGCACGAAAAGTACGGCTCGCTGACGTTCGGCCGGCAGTATCAGCCGACGTTCTGGTCGCTGTATCCGACCGATCCGTTTCGCGCGAACGAAGTGCTCTCGCCGCTCGCGGCATCGGCGAATTCCATCGACCGAAACACGATCGCCACGCAGACGGGCGGCGGCCGTTCGAGCAATGCGATCGTCTACAAGTCGCCGAATCTCAGCGGATTCCAGCTTTGGGGCATGTATGCGCTCGCGGCGTCCGTGACGCAGCCGTATCCGCAGAGCACGGGCAACATGCTCGATGTGGCCGCCACGTACTCCGGTTACGGGCTGTACGCAGGCGTGTCGTATCAGTTCCAGCATCCCGGATCGAAGACCTTGCCGGGATTGCCGGCTGCGGTGAACACGGTGTCCGTCGAGCATTACACGGCGGCGCTCGCGTATCGCATCGGCATCGTGAATCTGCAGGCCAACTACACGTATCACAAGCCGGAGAATCCGGCCGCGGGTTCCGTCGCGGCGCGGCTGAACGCGGCGCATCCGTTCAGCGTCGCGGAAATCGGCGCGACGATTCAGGCGACGCCCGCCGACGCCATCGAAATCGCCGGCTTTCAGCGCCTCGCGCGCGGCGTGCATGACAACACCTGGGGCGTGCAGGTCGGCGCGGATCATAGCCTCTCGAAGCGCACGACCCTTTATGCGCGCGCGGGCTTCATGAAGAACAACGGCCTCGCGACGACCGCCTGGCCCGGCTACACGACGACCGCAGGCGAAAATCAGACGCTCGTCGGCGTCGGCATGTCGCATCGCTTCTGATTGACAGCGGGCGCGCTTCGTCCGAACCTGCGGGCGCGGCGGAGTGCGCCGTTCGGCATTCATCGCATCGAGCATCGTTACAACAAACATGGCGGCAAATCACACTATGAAATTACTTCGAACTGCAAAGCTGATGATCGGCGTCGCCGCCGTCAGCGCATCGTTTTATGGCAACGCGCAGAGCGGCGCGTCGGCGCCCGTGAGCGCGTCCGCGCCGGCGATGGCATCAGCGGCGACTGGCGGCAAGACTTCGTCGAAAGCGGCGGATCGCGCGCTGCGCCGGAAGATCCTCACCGCGCTCGCCGACGCAAAGGGAATGCGCGCGGCCGGCATCACTGTGCGCGCCACCGACGGCGACGTGCTGCTCGAAGGCTGGGTTCCGGAAGTCGCGCAGATCGAGCAGGCGACGCGCGTGGCGCAGGGCGTGCCGGGCGTGAAAACGGTGCGCAACACGCTGACGCTCTCGACATTCTGATAGCGCTTGAACGTTCCTTCATGGCCCCGCGCCGGTTTGCGCCGACGCGGGGCGTTTGCATTACGCGCAGCCGGCGATCGACTTCGTTTCGAGGAACTCGGACAAACCGTGCTCGCCGAACTCGCGACCGTTGCCGGATGTCTTGTAGCCGCCGAAAGGCGCGTTCAGGTCGAGCGTCGCGCCGTTGAGCATCACCGCCCCCGCGCGCAGATGATCCGCGACGCGACGCGCGCGCGCCGCGTCGGATGACGACACGTAGGCGGCGAGACCGAAGTCGGTATCGTTGGCGATGTCGATGGCTTCGTCTTCGCTCGAATACGGAATCATCACGACGACCGGACCGAAAATTTCCTCGCGCGCAATGCTCATGTCGTTGCGCACGTTGGCGAACACGGTCGGGCGCGCGTAGAAGCCGCGCGTGAGCGTATCGGGCCGGCCGGGGCCGCCGGCTGCGAGCGTCGCGCCTTCGTCGATGCCGCGCTGGATCATCTGCTGCACGCGCTCGTACTGACGCCGATTCGAGATCGGGCCGAGTTTGGTATCGGGATGCGCCGGATCGCCGACCGTCAGCGCGTTCGCGGTCGCGGCAGCGATTGCAACGGCGTGGTCGTGCAGACGCTTCGGCACCAGCATGCGCGTCGGCGCGATGCACGTCTGGCCGGAGTTGAGCATGCAGAAGATCACGCCGTTCGATACGGCGCTCTTCAGATCGGCGTCGTCGAGGATCAGGTTCGGCGACTTGCCGCCCAGCTCCTGCGTGACGCGCTTCACGGTCGGCGCCGCTTTCATCGCGACATCGACACCCGCCCGCGTCGATCCGGTGATCGACACCATATCGACACCGCGATGGCTCGCGAGCGCCCCGCCGATGTCGGCGCCATCGCCGTAAATCATGTTGAACACGCCGGCTGGCACGCCCGCGTCGTGGAGAATCTGCGCGAAAAGTTCGGCGTCGAGCGGCGTGATTTCCGATGGCTTCAACACGATGGTGCAGCCCGCCGCAAGCGCGGGCGCGACTTTCGCCGCGATCTGATTGAGCGGCCAGTTCCACGGCGTGATGAGCGCCGCCACGCCGATCGCCTCGCGCACGATCTGCGTGCGTCCGCGCGTGGCGACGAACGGGAAGTCCTGCAGCGCGGTCAGCGTGCCGTGAAACTGGCCGAGTCCGGCGGGCGCCTGCTTCTCGCGCGCGAGCCATGCGGGCGCGCCCATTTCCGTGGTGATCGCGTCGGCGAGCGCGCCCATGCGTTCCTTGTACAGCGTCATGACGCGGCTCAGCAACGCCGCGCGCGTCGCGACGCTCGTGCGCGACCACGCGGGAAACGCGGCGCGCGCCGCTGCGACCGCGGCGTCGACGTCGGCGCTCGTGCCCATCGCCACGCGGCCGATGACGTCTTCCGTCGCGGGATTGACGATGTCGGCGAAATGCGCGCCGGCGGCCGGCTCGACCCAACGTCCGCCGATATAGAACTTGTTCAACTCTTTCACGGTTTCTCCATTGCGTGATGACGCGCTCAGACCGGGCGCT
Organism: Caballeronia sp. ATUFL_F2_KS9A; assembly: GCF_023630765.1. Classification (NCBI taxonomy): domain Bacteria; kingdom Pseudomonadati; phylum Pseudomonadota; class Betaproteobacteria; order Burkholderiales; family Burkholderiaceae; genus Caballeronia; species Caballeronia sp. ATUFL_F2_KS9A. The sequence continues at coordinate 113,368 of NZ_JALQEK010000036.1, forward strand.
CACCGATGATCGTCGCGCGCATCATGCGGCGCACGGCGGGATAGTAGTCCTGAACGGCATAGTGCTGCGTGGCGCGGTTGTCCCAGAACGCGATCGTGTGCGGCTCCCATTTCAGGCGCGCTTGATATTCCGGCGCGGCCGCTTGCCGGAACAGATACTGAAGGAGGTCCATTTCGGCCAGCTTGAGATCGAAGCCGAAGCGATAGCCCGCAATCTCCGCGTAGTTGGAGAAATGCGTCGTGAATGCCTCGTTGACGAAGAGCAGCTTCTCGCCGGATTCGGGATGCGTGCGGACCACCGGATGCGTGACGGCCGGGTTTTGCGCGCGCACGGTGATGCGCTGTTCGGGCGGCAGCATCGAGCCGAAGAGCGGCATCAGATCGTGCACGGCGATGAGGCCCTCGAGACGCGCTTTGACTTCGGCGGGCAGGTTCTCGTAGGCGAGCGCCATGTTCACCCAGATGGTGTCGCCGCCGGTTGGCGGACATTCGACGCAACGCAGGATCGAGCCCATCGACGGCACTTCGCGCCACGAAACATCGCTGTGGTAGATGTTTTCGCGGCCGCGCTTCTTGTCGGACTTGTCGAAGACGACGAGCTCCGGATGATCGGGATGATGCGCGATGACGGGATGCACTTCCAGCTTGCCGAACCGCTGCCCGAGCGCGACGTGCTGCGCGGGCGTAATGTCCTGATCGCGGAAGAACAGCACCTTGTAGCGGATCAGCGCGCGGCGCAGCGCGAGATACGTCGGCTCGTCGAGCGGCTGGCGCAGGTCGATGTCGCTCACGTAAGCGCCGATCGCGGGCGTGGCCTGCGTGACGGTGAACGGCCAGATTTCGCCTGGAGCCGAATCGGAAGTGCGTGCTTCGATGGTCGAACCGGCTTGCTGCATGTCGATCTCCCCGTTGATGCGGCGTCGCCAAAACAGGCGCCCGAGCCGCGATGCTCGCGAGCATGGTCGCACAACCTGTCATAACAGGTGTACCGGTTAAAACCCGTAGCCTGTCATGACAGCTACAATCGCCGTCAGTGTTTCGATCCACCGGACAAGATAAAAAGGGCGCCATGACACAAACTCGTTTCAGGCAGATCGAAGAAGCGTTGCGGCAGCAGATCATCGCCAACGATCTCGCGCCGGGCGTCAAGCTGCCGTCGGAAGCGGAACTCGTCGAACAATATGGCGCGAGCCGCATCACGATCCGGCAGGCGCTCGCCGGGCTGCATGCGAGCGGGTTGATCGAGAAGATCAACGGGAAGGGAAGTTTCGTCACGCGTCCGTCGGAGCGCTCGGATCTCGGACAACTGACCGGTTTCTACGAAGCGGCGCGCAAGCGCGGCCAGACGGGCAACGGCGAACTGCTGTCGGTGCGGACGATCACGCCGCCGCCGTTCGCGATGGAAGCGCTCGGCTTAAGCGAAGGCGACACGCTCGTCTGCGCGACGACCTTGCGTCTGTGGGACGCCGCGCCCGTCGCCATGTTCATGGTGATGGCCGACCCGGCGCTCATGGACGCACTCGTCGCCGAAGACCTAGAAACGAACGACGTCACGAGCATTCTCGAAGAACGCCTCGGTTATCGGCTGAAGCACCTGGAAACCGAGAGCGCCGCGATCGCCGCCACGAAAGAGCACGCGCGGCGGCTGAAGGTGGATCCGGGCGCGCCGCTTCTGCGCGTCCGGTGCACGCCTTTCGACATTCAGGGCAAGGCGCTGTGCTGCGCCGAACTGCTGTTTCGCGGCGACCGCTTCGCGTACAAGGCGAAGGTGTCGCGCTAGCCGCGCTCAGGCGGCGCTCGTCGCGACCGGCTCGGTCGAAGCGCGCGGCGCGCGATCCGGATGCATCCAGCGCAGCGCGATGAGCGTGGCGACGATCAGCATGGCGGCGGTCGTCGCGAAGCCCAGTTCGTAGGCGTGGGCACTCGTGCTGCCGTGCGCCTGCACGATGCGGCCGATGACCATCGGCGCGATCGCCGCGCCCGTGCTCGCGAGCGCGGTGTGGATGCCGATGAGCGCGCCGCGCTGCGCATCCGGCACGACTTCGGACAGCACGGCGGGCGCGAGCGCGAAACACACGGCCGGCAGCGCGCCGGCCACCGCGAACACGGCGACCTTCTGCGCGGAGCTGAGGCCCGGCAGCATCAGCGCGAAGAAAAGGCACGCGGATATCGCGAACGCGGCGCACAGCAAACGCACGCGTGCGCTGCGAGACGACGCCCCGCGAGCGAGCATGCGCTGCGACAGCCAACTGAGCCCGAGGCTGAACGGCGCCGCGGTGGCGATCACGAGCGCGAAGCAGCGTCCGGACGCGATGCCGGAGAAGCCGAGCGCTTTTTCGAGGTAACTCATCAGCCAGGTCGTGTTGGCGCCGAGCATCCAGTAAGCGGCGAAACCGAGCATGAACACGCTGAGGACGGTCGGATTGCTCAGGAGCTTGCGATACGGCACTTTCTGAGGCGCGGCGTCGGCACTGGCGTTGCCGCGCGGACGCCGCGCAAGATTGCCCTCGCGTCCGACGAACAGCCACACGACGCTCCACAACGCGCCGACGATGCCGAGCAGGATGAAGTTCATGCGCCAGCCCCAGTGATGCGTGATCACCGGAATGAGCAGGCCCGCGAGCAGCAGGCCGACCATCGCGCCCTGATTGAGCAAGGCGACCGGCATGTTGCGCTTTTCGTCGGGAAACCATTTGTAGAGCGCGTGTACGGAAACGGGATAGAACGGGCCTTCCGCCGCGCCGAGCACCATGCGGCTCAGGAGAAACGCGGCCATGCTGCTGAAGAGCGCCTGCGGAATCTGCAGCACGGCCCACATGACGCCCATCGCGAGCAGCAGCCAGCGGGTCTGGATGCGGTTCGACAGAAAGCCGACCAGCACCGTCGATACGGCGAACAGCCAGAAGAAGCTTCCCGCGACGACGCCGAATTGCGCCGGCGACAGGTTCAGATCGCGCATCAGCGGCACGGCCACCATGCCGAGCACGATCTTGTCGAGGAAATTGATGAGGGCAAGCGCCGTCAGCATCAGCGTCGTCAACCACGCCGCGCGTGGCCTGTAACCGTCGAGTGAGTTCATGGGTCGGATCGGCTCAAAAATGCGGCGCCCGTTCGGGCCGCGGGGTGCGTTGTAGGTTTCGCCGCGCGCGCTCGCGCGGAGTGCAAGCTGCACGTCGCCACGTTAAGTGCGCGTGACGAACCGCACCCCCACCCGAAACAGGGAGGACAGGGAAAACGCCGTCTCGCACAGTGTGTCACGCGGCGGGCGCAGACTGTTCGCCGCCTCGTTGCCTGGATTGCCGGCGCGCCTGGCATCACGCGGATGGCATCGTCCTTGCAAACGGTTCTTCCTTCGGACTATCGAACCATCGTTCAGCCCTGAAAGGAGAGTGCTCATGAGTCTGGATCTGACCTTCCGCGCAGGCGAAGCAACCGTGCTGGCGGCGCCGGGACAAGCGACCGACGCGATGCCCGAAATTCTCATCGGCCGCGTCGACGGGCCGGTCGGCCACGCGTTCGCCAACATGATGGCGCAATCGAAAGGACACACGGCGATGTTCGCGATACGCGCGTGCAATCAGATGGTGCGCCCGGCGACGATGATCGTGCCGAAAGTGACGCTGAAGGACATGGCGAACATCGATCTGTTCGGCGGCGTGGTGCAGTCCGCAACCGCCGATGCGGTCGTCGATTGCCTGATAGAAGGCATCCTGCCGAAGGATCAGGCGAACGATTTGTGCATCATCAGTCTGGTGTGGATCGATCCGCGTTGCGCGACGGACGCGAACATCGACAAGAAGGACATGTACCGCACGAATTACGAAGCGACCAAGCTCGCCATTCAGCGCGCCATGAGCAACGAGCCGAGCGTGGAGGAACTCATCGCGAATCGCCACACGATCAAGCACGACATGGACGACTGGAGCTGAATTCCGCGGCTCAGCGGTTTCCCGCCGGACGCTGCTCGCGCTTTCGTGGCGCCGCTCGCCGACGCGGGCTGCGCGGCGACGGTGCGCAATCTTCGCCGATGGCGGTGTCGGCGGATTTGTGCTGCGCGGCGGGCGGCGCGAGATCGGCCGCTTTCAAGGTGAAGTTGACGCGCACGGTGTCGTACGGAAACACGATCGCGCCGTGCTCGTCGTGTTCCAGCAAGCCGGCTTCGAGAAGCGCTTGCACGTCGCGATGCACGCCTTTCACGTCGCGTTCGAGCCGGCGCGACAGCGCGCGGATCGACATCGGGCCGGCGCCGGTCATCGCGCGGATGATTTGCCAGCGGGGCGTGGTGAAGGTGCGGAAGAGGAGTTCGGGCGTGGCGTAGGAGAAGAACCTTCCTGGGAACTTGCCGCTCTTGACCGTGGCAAGAACGCGCTCGCTGAACTCTTCCAGCGACGCGATGCCGATCGTGACGGTCTTCATCATCTTGACCTCCATCTGTTCCAGACTTGCACATTCGTGAAGAAGTCGGCGCATAACTGCTCGACCGACGTAAATTCATAAAGTGTCTCGACGTTCGCGAAGTGACGGTGATCGCCTTTGCCTCGCTCGTTGTCGTAACGCAGCACGCACTCGCCAGCGACGACATACGCAAGCCTGTATTTATATGAATGTGTGCATCCCGGAGCAGGCTCAGGGACATGCCATATCGTTAGTTCGACGAAACCACCGGAAGGCAGCTCCTCTCGCGCACCCAGGACGAGCGGAGCTTTTCTGTTGGACACTCTGACAACGCCATAGTGTGTTGTCAAATGCTCCAACACCCGGCCGCCGCCCGCCATTCCCCGAACGGACGACTTGACACACCTTCGCTGCCAAGCTCGCGAGACGCTGCTAGACTGACACGCGCGTTGAGCTGCGCGCTTTCATGACGAAAAGAAGTCAGACGCGCCGCCCGCGATTCCGCACTGCAACATGCCCGCGCGACAAGAACGCGCCACCACCTTATAGCCGTCACCTATCGGCGGCATTGCAAAAATCGCATTCTATTGAGCGCCGCTCTCACGTATTTTTTAAGTTGCACAAGGCTGTCGGGATGAACCACGCATCGCCCGATGCACGCCGCGAAATCCCTTATCGGACCAGGTTCGTGCAGCGCCTCGCATGGATCTGACGCCATGGTAGTCAGTAGCACAAGAACTAGTACTAGTGGGTACGTCCTCGCAAGGAGATAACGCATGTCAAACGAATCGAAGTGCCCGTTTACGCATGCCGCCGGCACCGGAACGACCATCCGTGACTGGTGGCCGCGGCAACTGCGGGTAGATCTGCTGAGTCAGCATTCCGACAAGTCGAATCCGCTCGGCTCGGGTTTCGACTATGCCGAAGCATTCAAGAGCCTCGACCTCGCCGCGGTCAAGAAAGATCTCGCGGAGGTCATGACCGATTCGCAGGAATGGTGGCCTGCCGACTTCGGCCACTACGGTCCGCTGTTCATCCGGATGGCGTGGCATAGCGCGGGCACGTATCGCATCGGCGATGGCAGGGGAGGCGGCGGACGCGGCCAGCAACGTTTCGCGCCGCTCAATAGCTGGCCGGACAACGTCAGCCTCGACAAGGCGCGCCGCCTGCTCTGGCCCGTCAAGCAGAAATACGGACAGAATCTTTCATGGGCCGATCTGATCATCCTCGCCGGCAACGTCGCGCTGGAAACGATGGGCTTCAAGACGTTCGGCTTCGCGGGCGGACGCGAAGACACATGGGAGCCGGATCAGGACGTCTACTGGGGCAATGAAAAGACCTGGCTCGGCGGCGATGTCCGCTACGGCAAGGGCGCGGCCGGCAACGATGAAGATCAGGGCGTCATCACCGCCGACGAACAGAAGCACGGCGAGGAAGTCAGCCGCACCGACGGCGGCCGCAATCTGGAGAATCCGCTGGGTGCGGTGCAGATGGGCCTGATCTATGTCAATCCGGAAGGCCCGGACGGCAATCCCGATCCGCTCGCGGCGGCGCATGACATCCGCGAGACTTTCGCCCGCATGGCGATGAACGACGAAGAAACCGTCGCGCTGATCGCCGGCGGCCATACGTTCGGCAAGACGCACGGCGCGGGGCCTTCCGATAACGTCGGTCCGGAGCCGGAATCGGCGGATCTGGAAAACATGGGCCTCGGCTGGAAGAACAGCTACGGCAGCGGGAAGGGCGCGGACACGATCACGAGCGGCCTCGAAGTCACCTGGACCACGACGCCGACGAAGTGGGGCCAGGGATTCTGGGAGAACCTTTTCGGTTACGAGTGGGAACTGACGAAGAGTCCCGCGGGCGCGAATCAGTGGATCGCGAAGGATTCGACGGAAACCATCCCGCACGCGCACGACCCGTCGAAGAAGATCAGGCCGACGATGCTGACGACGGACCTGTCGCTGCGCTTCGATCCGGAATACGCGAAGATTTCCAAGCGCTTCTGGGAGAATCCAGACCAGTTCGCCGACGCCTTCGCCCGCGCGTGGTTCAAGCTGACGCATCGCGACATGGGTCCGAAGGCTCGCTATCTCGGGCCGGAAGTGCCACAGGAAGAACTGCTGTGGCAAGACCCGATTCCGGCGGTGGATCATCCGCTCGTCGGTGATCAGGATGTCGCGGGGCTCAAGCAGAAGGTGCTGGCGTCGGGGTTGTCGATTACCGATCTGGTGTCGGCGGCGTGGGCATCGGCATCGACGTTCCGGGGCTCCGACAAGCGCGGCGGCGCGAACGGTGCGCGCATTCGTCTCGCTCCGCAGAAGGACTGGGAGGCGAACAGGCCTGAACAGCTCGGCAAGGTCTTGTCGACGCTCGAAGGCATCCAGAAAGAATTCAACGGCGCGCAAGTGGGCGGCAAGAAGATCTCGATGGCCGATCTGATCGTGCTGGCGGGCAACGCGGCGATCGAGAAGGCGGCGGAGAAGGCGGGCCACACGGTCACGGTGCCGTTCACGCCGGGCCGCATGGACGCGTCGCAGGACAAGACAGACGTGCTCTCGGTCTCGGCGCTCGAACCGGTCGCCGATGGCTTTCGCAACTTCGTCAAGTCGAACGTCCGCGTGCCCGTCGAGACGCTCTTGATCGACAAGGCGCAATTGCTGACGCTGACCGCGCCGGAGATGACAGCGCTCATCGGCGGTTTGCGCGCGCTCAACGTGACCGCCGCAGACAACGCGCACGGCGTCTTCACCGACAAGCCCGAAACGTTGACGAACGACTTCTTCGTCAACCTGCTCGACATGAATACGGAGTGGTTGCCGATGTCGTCGCGCCGCGATGTGTTCGAAGGGCGCGATCGCAAGTCGGGGCAGCGCAAGTGGACCGCCAGCCGCGTCGATCTGATCTTCGGCTCGCATTCGGTGCTGCGCGCGCTCGCCGAAGTCTATGCGAGCAGCGATGCGAAGGAGAAGTTCGTCAGCGACTTCGTCGCGGCGTGGACGAAGGTGATGAACCTCGACCGCTTCGATCTGAAGAAGTAAGCGGCCAGGCTCGTAGAAGCTGCAGGCAACGCGGCGGTCCTTCGGGGCCGCCGTTTCTTCTTGCAACGCGCTTCAATGCGCGACGCGCGCGGGCCGCTGCTTGAAGAGAAATCCGCACACGACGATGAACATCGCGAGCGCGATCGACGCGCCGTAACGGCTCATCGCGAGACCGCCGTTCGCGACCGGCTTGTCGAGAAAATCGCCGACTACGGCGCCGAGCGGCCGCGTCAGGATGAACGCGCTCCAGAACAGCAGGGTGCGCGAAACGTTCGTGAACCGATACGCGAGCACGATCAGCAACAGCGCGCCGCCGAAGATCATCGCGGCGCCCGTGTAGCCGAAGCCCGCGGTGTCGGCGGTCCAGTCGCCGAGCGCGGTGCCGAGGGTCTGCGAGAACATGATCGTGACCCAGTAGAAGGCTTCCGCTTTCGGCGATGCGATCGTCGATACCGAGACCGATCCCATCGCGCGATGCCACACCGCGAGCGATGCGATCAGCAACGCGAACAAGATCGCGCTTCCGCCTGCATAGCCGATGCCGAGCGAGCGGTCCGCGAAGTCGGCGAGCGTGGTGCCGACGGTCGTCGTCGCGATGATCGTGATCCAGTAGAGCGCGGGCTGGAATCGCTCCGCCTTGACTTGCGCAATCACCGCGACGACGAACACGGCCGCGAAGATGAACGTGCTCACCAGATAGCCGAGGTTCATCGACATCGAGAGTGCGTCGCCGCCGGTTTCGCCGAGCGTCGTCGCCGCTATCTTGATGATCCAGAACGCCAGGGTCAGTTCGGGGACCTTGGCGAGTGCATTTTCTGTTCGCTCCATGTCGTCTCTCATGCGAGGAAAGCCTCGAGCGTAGGGGTAAGGGCTTAGGAGCGGCTTAGTACGAGCACCATTTCGCCCCTTCGCGTATCGTCGACCTTCCGACCCGTTCATCCACAAGGAGCCACGCCATGCCCCGCACCGTCGCCGAGAAACGCGCCGCTTTTCGCGCGCTGCACGAATCCGGCTGCTTCATGTTGCCGAATCCCTGGGACGTCGGTTCCGCCCGCTATCTCGCGACGCTCGGCTTCAAGGCGCTCGCGACGACGAGCTCGGGCTTCGCATGGTCCAAAGGTCACGCGGACAATCACATGCAGCGCGACGCCGTGCTCGCTCATCTGCGCGAAATCGTCGAGGCGACGGATTTGCCCGTGAACGCCGACTTCGAAAGCGGCTTCGGCGCGACGCCCGACGAAGTGGCTCAAAGCGTGATGCTCGCGGTGGAGGCGGGCGTCGCGGGCTTGTCGATCGAGGATTCGACCGGCGACGCATCCGCGCCGCTCTTTGCGCTCGATGTCGCCGTGGCGCGCATGAAGGCGGCGCGGCGCGCGATCGACGCAAGCGGCGGCGACACCTTGCTCGTCGGCCGCGCGGAAAACTTCTTCGCGGGCAAGCCCGATATCGACGATGCCATCGCGCGTCTCAAGGCGTATTCCGATGCCGGCGCCGATTGCCTCTACGCGCCCGGCATCAAGACGCGCGAGCAGATCGAAGCTGTCGTGAAGGCGGTCGCGCCGAAGCCGGTGAATCTGCTGATCGGCGGCGTGTCCGAGTTCACGCTGAGCGACGTCGCCGCGCTCGGCGTGCGGCGCGTGAGCGTCGGCGGAGGGCTTGCGCGCGTCGCGTGGGGCGGGTTCATGCGCGCGGCGCAAGGACTTGTCGATGGCCGCTTCGACGGGTTCAAGGACGCAGCGGCGGGCAACGATCTCAACGCGATTTTCGACGCGCGCGCGTAACGTACCCGGCTACTTCTTGCGCTTCGCCATGTAGCCGAGATACGCGATGACCGCATCGAGATCGCTATCGCTGATCGCGTTCTTGTCGAAGCCGGGCATCTTCATGTCGGCCCACGCGCGAATCGACTTCGGATCGCGGATGTACCCCTTCAGCGCCCACGGCTGAAAATATTCGGTCGGATTATGCGGACGATTCAGGTCCGGGCCGACCGACGCATCGCCCGCGCCGTTCAGCTTGTGGCAGACCATGCATTGCGTCGTGAAGACGGTCATGCCGCGACGTATCGGCGAATTGGCGGGCACGCTCTTGTCGACGGCGATCTGCGGGAAGCGCGCGGCGGGCGTCGGCGCAATGCGAATCGCGTCGACCTTGAACGGCCACTGCTCGCTCGTGACGCCCGACGCGGCCGGATCGATCCACACGACATAGAACGGACCGACATCGCCGCTGCCCGGCACCTGTGGCCAAGGGTCGTCCGCCGGCTCGATCGCGAGCCACGGTTCGGCGCGCTTCTTCGCATCGCCGAACAGCAGCTTCGCGGAAAAGTGCGTGACGAAACCGTCGGTGGCCGTGACCTGAAGCTCCTTGCCCGCGGGCAGTTCCGTGATGCCGAGCAGCGCGCGCAAGGGCACGGCGCGATACGTCATGCTGCGATGAAACGTGACGTCGTTCGGCACGCGGATGATCGCGGCATCCGGGCGCGCGAGCAATTGATCGGCCGTGAGCGAGCGCTCGCCGCCGACGTTGATCGTGAGCGATGCGGCCATCGATGACGCGCAGGCGAGCATCAGGCTCGCGAGCGCCAGGGCGCGTTTGAACATCATCGTCGCGGTCCTCCTTTGCGTGCGGTGATGATACTGCCTCACGCCGTTTGCCACGATGCGTGGCATGCGGAGTGCTAAGGGAAAGAGGGCGCGATGATAGACTTGAAAGTCTCGCGGCGCTGGCCATCGGCGCTGCCCGAACGTCACGAAAACAGAAACGAATGAAAGCCAAACGATTCTCGATGATCCGCGATTTCCATCTGGCCGACTGGTTCACGCTGGGCAACGCGGTGTGCGGCACGGGCGCGCTTTTCTCGTCGATGTCCTATCTCGACGACTCCGATGTGCTGCATATCTATCTCGCTTGCGCGCTCGTGTTCGCGGCGCTCGTGTTCGACGTGCTCGACGGCCGCATCGCGCGCTGGCGTCAGAAGGCGTCGCTCTTGGGCAAGGAGCTGGACTCGCTGGCCGATGTGATCTCGTTCGGCGTCGCGCCGGCGATCATCGGCTATGGGTTCGGCATGCGCGGCCTCTACGACCGCGTGATCCTGGCCTATTTCGTCGCGTGCGGCGTGTCGCGGCTCGCGCGCTACAACGTCACGACCGAAGAGATGTCGGGCGCAAGCGGCAAGGTCACGCACTTCGAAGGCACGCCCATTCCCACATCGTTTCTCATCGTGCTGCTGCTGACCATCGGCGCGTGGTCCGGCGCGATCGGCGAAAGCATGTGGCTCGGCACGGTGCGTCTCGGCGGCTTCACGCTGCATCCGCTCGTGCTGATCTACGCGATCTCCGGCTCGCTGATGATCAGCCGCATCCGCATTCCCAAGCCGTGAGGATCAGGCGCTGGCCGAAGCCGCGTGATGCCGCCCGATCAGCAGAAAGTGCGCGAGCGCGATGAGCGGAAAGCACGTCGCGACGCTCGCGACGAGCGTCCAGCCGCCGTGCTCGTAAAGCTGGCTCGCGAACGCCGAGCCGAATGCGCCGCCTATGAAAATGCTCGTCATGTAAACGGCGTTCAGCCGGTTGCGGCTCGCGGCGTGTAGCGCGTAGATTTCACGCTGGCCGAGCACCATGTTCATCTGCACGGCGAAATCGAGCACGATGCCCGTCACGACGAGCGCGCCCACGCCCCACGCGGGATGAATCACCACGGGAAGATACGCGATCGCCGCGAGAATCAGCGCGATGAAGGTCGCGCGCACGGTGTGGCCCGCATCGGCGAGACGCCCGGCGATCGGCGCGGATGTCGCCCCGGTCGCGCCGATCAGCGCGAAGATGCCGATGGCCGTCTGCGAAAGCCCGTAATGACGCGTCAGTTCGATCGGAATGCCGGTCCAGAAGAGACTGAACGACGCGAACATCAGCCCTTGATAAAGCGAGCGATGACGCAGCACCGGCATCGTTCGCACGAGATGCCCGAGCGAGCCGATGAGCTGAAAATACGTCGCCTGATGATCTGGCTTGCGGCTCGGAATCGTGAACGCGAGCACGCTCGTGATGCCGATCATCAACACGGCGGCCGCGCCGAACATCGCGCGCCAGCCGAAGTGGCCCGCGACGAGACTCGATATCGGCCGCGACAGCAGAATGCCGAGCAACAACCCGCTCATGATCGTGCCGACCACTTTGCCGCGCGATTCGTCCGGCGCGAGATGCGCGGCGAGCGGAATCAGAATTTGCACCGCCACCGACGAAAAGCCGATCACGAGCGAGATCAGGAGAAACCAGCCGGGCGTGTGCGTGAACGTGGCGGCCGTGAGACTCGCGATCGACACGAGCGCGGTCGCGATCATCAACTTGCGGTTTTCGAGCAGATCGCCGAGCGGCACGATGAAGAACAGCCCGAGCGCATAGCCGATCTGCGTGAGCGACACGATCAGGCTCGCCGTGCCGCCCGCCATGTGCAGATCGGGCGCGATGAGTTCGATGATCGGCTGCGCGTAATACAGATTCGCGACGATCGCGCCGCAGCAGAAGGCGAAGAGCGCAATGAGGCCGCGCGTGAGTTCGACGTGCTTGCCGCCGTCGCGTGTGGTCGAAGCTGAAGCCGGCATGTAAACAGACCCTGAGGTAGCAGAACGGGACTATACGTTGTCGGCGCATTTCCCGCAGAAAGGGCTCACGCCGTTTCATCAGATGAAAGCGGGCGCTTCGGACCTATACCTTCATGTTATTTCGCGGCACGAGGCGCGTGCGTAAGATGGCTTCCAATCAGGCGTGGATCAGTTCATTGCGCGCCGAAACAGGACAACGCCCTTGCAATCGCCTTCCAGAGTTTCCGTGATCGACGATGACGAATCCGTCCGCGTCGCCTCTTCCAGTCTGCTGCGCTCGCTCGGCTGGGAGGTCAGCCTGTACGCGTCGGCGGAGACGTTTCTCGACGCAGATCCGCTCGACGGCCTCGCGTGCATCATCACCGATCTCAACATGCCCGGCATGTCCGGCCTCCAACTTCAGCAACGTCTGCACGAGCTGAATCTGAACGTGCCGGTCATGTTCATCACCGCGTTCGCATCCGATGCCGCGCGCCGTCAGGCGCTCGACGGCGGCGCGGTGTGCTTTCTCAGCAAGCCCGTCGATGGAACCGCCGTCGCCGATTGCCTGGAACGCATTCGGCAAGGATTTTTGAAGGATTAGAATGCTTCGCGTAATCTGGCGCGGGCCCGGACCTTTCCAACGAACGCCGATGATTGATTGATGGAGACATTCCAGAGCGCGCCGCGCGCGGTGCGTCACGATACGCGCATCGTGTCGATGCTCGCGGCGGCCATCGCGCTCGCCGTGTTTCTGATCGACGCGCTCACGCCGCTCGATATCGCCATCGCGGTGCTGTATGTCGTCGTCGTGCTGCTGATCGCATCGACGGGCAATCGCACCGCGACGGTCGCGACCGCGTGGGGCTGCGTCATCCTCACGCTCGTCGGCTTCATTCTTTCGCACGACGAGAACGTCTCGGGCGGCGCGCTCGCACGCTGCGCGGTGAGCCTGCTCGCAATCGGCACGACCGCCGTTCTCTCGCTGCGCATTCAGGCCACGACGATGCAGCGCAAGCGCATGGAAGCCGAGTTGCAGCGTCAGCGCGATGCATTGAAGCGCAGCGAAGCGTTCCTGCTCGATGCGCAGCGGCTTTCGCTTACCGGCAGCATCGCGACGCGTCTGCCCGCCGGCACGATGTGGTGGTCCGACGAGGCGTATCGCATCTTCGATTATCCGCGCGACATGACGCCTTCCATCGATGCAATTCTCGCGCGCTCGCATCCCGACGACATCGCGATCGTGCGCGGCGCGCATGAAGCGGCGCTGTCCAGCGTGCGCGATATCGATGTCGAGCATCGGCTGCTGCTGCCGGATGGAACCGTGAAGCACGTTCATTACGTGGCGCATCGTGCATCGAGCGAAAACGACGGTGGCGAATACGTCGGCGCGCTGATGGACGTCACCGAAACCAAGCTCGCGCAGGAAGCGCTCGCGCGCTCGACCGCCGAACTCGCGCATGTGACGCGCGTGACGATGCTGGGCGAGCTGGCCGCGTCGATCGCGCACGAAGTCACGCAGCCGATGGCCGCGATCGTCACGAGCGGCGGCGCCGCCTTGCGCTGGCTCAATCGCGCGCAACCGGATATCGCGGAGGCGCAGCAATCGATCGCGCAGATGGTCCGCGACGCCAAGCGCGCGAGCGAAGTCATCGCACGCATTCGCGCGATGGCGAGAAAGCGCGACAGCCAGCCCGCGACGCTCGAAGTCAACGAGATCGTCGGCGAGACGATCGAGCTCGTGCGGCGCGAACTCGCGCGTCATCGCGTGGATGTGCGCGCCGATCTCGCGACGCCGTCGCCGACGGTGCGTTGCGACCGCGTGCAGTTGCAGCAGGTGCTCATCAATCTGATGATGAACGCCGCGCAGGCGATGTCCGCCGTGAACGGGCCGCGTGTGTTGCGTGTGGCGACGCGCGAGAGCGACAGCGATCCCGGTTACGCGCAGATCGTCGTGCAGGATTCGGGCACGGGCATCAGCGACGAGAACGCGCGGCGTCTGTTCGATGCGTTCTTTACGACGAAGGCCGAAGGCATGGGCATGGGCTTGTCGATCTGCCGTTCGATCATCGAGGCGCACGGCGGCAGGATATGGGCGGAATCGCCCGATGAAGGCGGCGCGCGTCTGCTTTTCGTGCTGCCCGAAAACGAGAGAAGAGACGATGAGCAATGACAAGCACGCCGCGATGGTCTACGTGGTCGACGACGACGAATCGATGCGCGATGCGCTGCGCATGCTGCTGCGTTCGGTCGGACTGAACGTGACGACGTTCGCGTCCGCGCACGAGTTCCTTGCGCACGACATGCCCGAAGTGCCGAGCTGTTTGATCCTCGACGTGCGGCTGAAAGGGCAGAGCGGTCTCGCCGTGCAGGAGCAGATGGCCGCGAGCCAGCTCGGCTTGCCGATCGTCTTCATGACGGCGCACGGCGACATAGCGATGACGGTGAAAGCGATGAAAGCGGGTGCGAAGGATTTTCTCGCGAAGCCGTTCCGCGATCAGGACATGCTCGATGCCGTCGCGCAGGCGCTCGAAGCCGATGAAGAACGGCGCGCCGCGAGCCGCTCGGTCGCGGACTTGCGGCGCGCGTATGAGTCGCTGACGCCGCGTGAGCGCGAGGTGATGGCGTTCGTCGTGTCCGGTCTGATGAACAAGCAGATCGCAGCGGAGATGAATCTGAGCGAGATCACGGTGAAGATTCATCGCGGCCAGGCGATGAAGAAAATGGCCGCGCGTTCGCTGGCCGACCTGGTGCTAAAAGCCGAAGCGCTCGGCGTGAAGATGCCGCAAGGCGCATCGACGCCGCCGCGCGCCTAGCGGTCTTGCGTCATCGAGGGCGCGGTTTCTTCGCTCAACGCGATGCGTTCGAGCGGCAACTGCGTGTCGTAACCGGCGCGATCGAGCGCGCTCCAGTCGTGCGGCGCGCTCAGCGAATACCACGTTCCGAACGCCAGAACGGCGGCGCAAGCGGATAACAGCCTGCGTGTCGATGTATCGCCCATGATGCGCTCCCGATGCGTGACCATGACGTCAGCTTAGAGAAGCGCATGCGCGCGCGCCATTCTACGAACGGCTCGGCGTGCTTATACGAACGTTTGATGCAAGCAAGGCAGGTCTTCGCCATTTCGAAATCGATCGATATATCGGCGCCCGGATCGCGCGTAATCTCCCGTCGTAGTTTTAAGTCTGCCCCCGTTCAGCCGCCGTTGCGTTAGCCCGGCGGCTTTTTTTCGTGTGTACGTCCGCTATCCGCAATACGGCATTGCGCCTTGCTCGGCAAACCATCGGCTTTCATGACGCAAGTCGAACGTTTCGTCCTTCCCGGTTCGTTTCAAAGTCGTTCTATATCGAGCCGAAATCCCGGTCGATATTGTTCATCCGGATCGTTATCCATATTCAGTACGGTTGAGCTAAGCAGATTTCGGGGAGATGAAACGATGGCGAAAGACATTCGAGTCGCAATAGTCGACGATCATCCGATCGTCCTGTGCGGCCTCAATAAAGCATTACTTGAAGCGGGATTCAACGTACGTGGCGTGGAAAGCAGCGCCGACGGTTTGATGAACGTCCTTGAAAATGAAGCGTGCGATGTGGTCGTGGCCGATTATTCGATGCCGGATGCTTCCTCGTTGGACGGCTGGCAATTTCTGACCGCCTTGTCGAGCAAATACCCGAAGTTGCCCGTCGTCGTTTTCAGCGAATTCGACGATCCATTTCTCGTGGGAAGTCTCGCGCAACGCGGCGTCGCTGGCGTGGTCAGCAAGCGCGAAAACATGTCTGAAATGCTTGTCGCGATCCATACGCTCTTCGCTGGCGGGCGCTATTTGTCTCCCGTCGCGCAATCGGCAGTAGAGCGCTTCAATGTGTCGCCGGAGTTGAGCCGCTTCACCGCGCTCACGCGTCGGCAGATGGAGATCGCGGGCTTGATGCTATGTGGTCTTTCTGTATGCGAAACGGCGCGCCTGCTCGATCGCCGAATGAATACGATCAGCTCTCAGCGTGCGGCGGCTTGCAAGCGACTGGGGTTTTCCCGGGAATCCGAGATGTATCGCTTCGCGGCGAGTCACGGATTGTCGTTGGAGCGTTCGCAAATCGGCGTCGAATTCGACGCGATCCGGGGGTAAATGTCATGACTGGCAAACGCGAGAAGCTGAAGGTCGTTATCGCGGATGATCATCCACTCGTCGCATTTGGTCTCCACAAGGCATTGGATGAGGCCGGCTGCGATGTGGTCGGCACGACGCACGACGTCTCCGATCTGATGGATTTACTGGCACACCGCGAATGCGATATTTTGATCGCCGACTATTCGATGCCGGGCAGAGGATCGCCAGACGGATGGCGATTCCTTTCCATTGTTTCGCGCGAATTTCCCGATCTGCGGATTCTTGTCTATACCGAATTTCATGAGCCGTTTCTCGTTGGATCGCTCGAGCAACGCGGTGTGGCAGGGATCGTGAGCAAATCCGACGAGATGTCCGAGGTGTTGACTGCGGTGCGGGAGCTCGAGCGCGGCGCGTCATATCTGTCGCCGACCGCGCGCGCGGCTTTGTATCAGTACCGGAGTAATCCGGAGCTACAGCGCTTCGGGATGCTGACGGCGCGCCAGATGGAGATCGCCGGGCTCATGCTGTGCGGCATTTCAGGCCGCGAGATAGCGAGTTTGATGCAACGTCGCAAGAGCGCGATCAGCTCGCAGAGTATCAAAGTACGCAGCTTGCTGGGCTTCGACCGGCTTTCTGAGCTGCATCGCTTCGCATCGAACCTTGGATTGAAGCTGGACCGGTTCGGTCCGGGCGACCTTTCCCACGCAGCCTGATTCGGGCGGCGTGCCGATGCCCGGTCTATCCAGACCGGGCGCACGCGTTTCGGCGTCGCGTACAGAAACGGCGCGTTTCTCCCACGATCCCTTATCGGTGTACCGGGCTGGATGGCGCGCATCGAGGTGCGCGCGCCGCTAACTGCCGGCTGTCTCGAAGTTCACGCTTTGTCGATTGGGGAACATTCTGAATTCCATCGACGCTTGGCCCGCCGGGCCTTTGATCCACGGTATCCGCTCGGGCAGCCGTGAGGGCATTCGAATTTCTTCTATATGGCGACGCGGCGTCGATCAATAGCATTCGATCCGTGGAGTTGGTCTGCTTTCTGGCACCGGTTCCTGAGTGTGAAAAAGGTGCGCGACCGCGCGTGCGTCGAGCTGAGCGAATTCCTGTCACACGTTGCGCCGTACTCGATATCCGGGACGGCTAAATCTCATTTACTAGGTTTATTTTCGGATGAACAAGAATCGGTTTCGTCGTGTTTTCAGTAAGCGTCATGGCATGCTGGTCGCCGTTGCGGAAGACGTAACAAGCCAGGGCAAGGCGCCCGGCGAAGGCAACGCTTCCTCCTCCTCTTCTCCTCAAAGCGCGAAAATGGGCGTCATTGCAACGATGACGGCCTTTGCGCTCGCGATGTTCGCATCGACCCCTGCGACGAGCTTCGCGCAGGCACTGCCGACCGGCGGTCAAGTCACCGCAGGTCAGGCTTCGATCTCCCAGAATTCCAACACGATGACCATCAATCAGGGCACGCAACGTGCCGTGATCGACTGGAACTCGTTCAACGTCGGCCAGGGCAACACGGTCCAGTTCAATCAGCCGAACGCACAAGCGCAGGCGCTGAACCGCGTGACGGGCGCGGGCGCTTCCAACATTCAAGGTTCGCTCTTGGCCAACGGTCAGGTGCTGATCCAGAACGCCAACGGCGTGCTGTTCGGCAAGGGCGCGGTGGTGAACGTCGGTTCGCTGCTGGCGACGACCAAGTCGATCGACGCGAACCAGTTCATGTCGGGCGGTCCGCTGAAGCTGTCGGGCACGGGCAAGAACGCGAGCGTGGTCAACGACGGCACGATCAACGCGCAAGGCTATGTCACGCTGATGGGCGATCAGGTGCGCAACACCGGTTCCATCGATGCGGGCAAGAACGGTCAGGTCGCGCTCGCCGCGGGCGACAGCGCGACGGTTGCGCTCGCCAACGGCCAGGGCATCCAGTTGACGCTGAACAACGCGACGGCCAACGCGCTCGTCGAGAACAGCGGCACGATCAAGGCGGACAACGGTTCGGTCCTGCTGACCGCGCGCGGCAGCAACACGCTCTTGAACAGCGTGGTGAACATGTCTGGCGTGGTGAAGGCGGGCACGGTGGTGGCCGATGCGGGCAACACGGGCGACGTGACGGTGTCGGGCAAGATCGATGCATCGAACATGAGCGCGGGCGGTCAGGGCGGCACGGTGGTGCTCTCGGGCAACCGCGTGGGCGTGTTCGGCAACGCGAGCATCGACGCGAGCGGCGACAAGTCGGGCGGCAAGGTCAACGGCGAAGCCAACAACGGCAACGGCGTGGTGATCGACGGCAACACGAGCACGTCCAACGACAGTTCGCTGAACATCTCTTCCGCAAGCGTCACGGTTGCGACTGGTCGGAAGTGGTCGCGCGCATCGCCGGGCATCTGAAGATGCTAAGGGCCGATACCACGTGCGTCTGAAAAATTCATAAGACATCCTCAAGACGCGAGTCTGCGGGATGTCTTGCGTCCTGTGCCCAATCACCGAAGACTCCGCGATAGACCCTCTCGCGCTTCGGTGTTTTCGTCTTCGGAGATGACGAAAAGAACGATCTCCCTACATAAGTTCGCAGATCGAAGCAAGACCATTCCCGGATGAATCGTGCGGATATTTTGACCATATCGGGCTTTCGATATTTTTCTATATCGAGCGGAGAGCCCGTCGGCTAAATTCGACCATCGTTGTGGCAGGGCGCAAGTCACGAGCGATGGGCACTCGCTCTGCCTGCGTGCTGGCCTGAGTAAGCACTGTCTTCCTTCGGATCCTGTATGAGCCGGGGTCGACCGTCGTGCCCTTTGCACTGAATATCGCCATGTCAATTCTCGAATTTCTGAGCCGAAAATTTCGGCATTACTGCGCAATGGCCGGGCGCGCGTCGTCGATTCTCACGTCGGTTTATTTCGGCTTGTCGTTTCTGCTTCTGGCAGCGCTAGGGGTATCGAGTTGGAATTTGATCGTGCCGATTGCTTTGGTATTCAGCCTTTCGATGATCATCTTTGCTTGCATGCTGCTATCCGAAAGCCGTAAGTACGAACGTGAGGCCAGGCCGCCGGTGACATCGATTCCGATCGACCAGCTCGCGAGTTCGCTTCGTGGAAGCAATGAGCATGAGCAGCGCGGGTCAGGATGCACAAACGTCCGCGCTGCAGACAAAGTGCGTGCGGGACGTGAAGCCGGTGTCGCCGGGAAGATTCGTTTCGCCGGGCGAAACGCACTTCTGACACCGCCGATGTTTCTCCCGGATTGAGCACGTCCTAAAATCCGATAGGCTTCCTTTGCGGGATAGCTCAGGCCCGCCCGACATTCGTGAGTTGCTTTTACATCAATAAATGAGCCGTACGTTTCGGGTTTTGACTCGAAGAGCGGCAACTCAAAAAACGGTTGTTATATGAACGCACGAGGGGACAAGATTCGGATGGTTTTGGCGGACGATCATCCGATCGTGCTGTTGGCTGTAGCCGACCAATTCTCGAAAATTCCGGGTTTTACGATCGCCGCCATGGCTCATTCCGGCGCCGAGTTGCTTCGCGTACTCGAAAAGGAGCCCGTCGACCTTATCATCACCGATCTGGTGATGCAGGGAGAAGACGAGACGGACATAGACGGCTTGCGGCTGATCAGCAAGCTCAAGCGGTCCTTTCCGAACATACCCGTCATTGTGCTGACCATGATGACGAGCGGCGGCATCTACCACGAATTGTGCAAGCTGGGCGTCGCTGCGATCATGAGCAAGGAGGAGCCCGCCAGCGAGCTCAGCCAGGTCACGCTTCGTGCATTGAGCACGAAAGAGACGATCATTTCGCCTAAGATTCAACACCGTCTGGCGCGCGATGGATCGACCCTGCAGGACCTCGCGCGCGAGCAGCCGCTTTCGCCCCGCGAACTGGAAGTGGTGCGCCTCTTCGCACAGGGCCTTTCGGTGACTGAAATCGCGCGCACGCTGAACCGATCCGTGCCGACCGTCGCCACGCAGAAGCGATCGGCCATGCGCAAGCTGCATGTGGAGAACCACGTCGATCTCGTCAAATACGCGGCCAGAGCAGGACTAGCCTGATGGAGCATGTTTTCGCCGCATCGCGAGATTCTCCTCTGCAGATGCTGCGAATGCTCGAGGACAATCTCAAACGCGAGCGACGCATTTTCGCGGTCGCCATCGGCTTGCTGATTTTCTCTTCGATGTGTGCCGCTTTCGCGGCCATCGTTTTTCTGGTCAATAGTACGCTCAGGACCGAGCTTGCCGACGTCCAGTCCGTCATGCGCGGCGTGAATATCGGTATCTTCAGTCGTTACAACATGCTGAAGACGGGCGAGCTACTCCTCGAAGTCACCCCGCAGGACTACCATCCATCGCCCAACGGTCCTCGGGCCGCGCTGCCGTGCGCGCCCTTACCTTCGGACAGCGAAGACGCATCGATGAGCCGGATTTGCAGCGCGGCACTGCGTGCTATTCCCGACGGGAGCTTGCCGTTCTCCCTGCAATTCGCACGGTTCGACGGAAGCGCGTCGTATGGTTTTGAATTTTTCACCAAGCGCGACGCCGATGAGGGACCCGGCACCGAACGATTGCGCTCACTCGTCGATACCGCCAAGGCCACCATGAGTTCTCGCGGCCTCGATCCCGTAAGCGTCGCACGAGAACATAGCGTTCTATGGTTCCGTGCACCGGCCCTGCTGGGTTTCGAGAGTTCGACGATCGTTATGTTCATGGTGGTCGAGAAGGACGATCGACCCGTTGCGTTTGTCTTCACGAAGGTGGATGTCGAGCGTGTGCTGAAATTGGTCCGGCCCGCCGCCCTCAATTCGGAAATAACGATCTTTAGCGACGATGGCACGGTGCTGGCGGGCGATGCATCGGGAGACGCGCGATTCGTCGACAAACATCTCGAAAAGGGGCCGCCTGGCGTATCCCACTGGATCATGGGACACGGATGGGGCGCGCGAATGGAACCGCTTGCGCTCGGCGTCGGCCACATCGTCGTTTCCTTGCCGACGGCGACCAATCTCGCTGTCAAGCGTACGGAAGTGTCGGTTATCGTTCTGGTGGAAGCGGCGCTCTCAACTATGCTCGTGGCGTTATACCGATACTGGAACTACCGCTTCCTGACGCGTACCTATGAGCAGGCTTGCCGCGCGGTGGAAGGCGAGATTCTAAATCATCTGCAGGTGCAGGTGACGCCGGTCGGTTTGTGCATTGCGCTGCGTAGCGATTTCAGCGCCATTGCCGCGAATCAGGTCGCGCGTAACCTGCTCGACCTCGATGCCAGCGCGATGCATCTGCCCGCCGCGCTATGTGTGGCCTTCCATCAACATGGCATGAGCTTGCCCGCAAAAGGCGACGCCGCCGTGATCTGGCAATTCGAATGCACGCTGGAGAAAGCGGACCAGTCGTCGCGTCACCTGAAGATTTCCTACACGTCGGCGGTCGTCAACAAGACCGATGTGCTGTTCTGCGCCATTGCCGACATCACGGAGCATCACGAAGCCGAACGCCTGCTGCGCGAAGCGAAGGAAACCAGCGACGCCGCCGCCAAGGCCAAGCTGAATTTCTTCGCTTCGATGAGCCACGAGATCAGAACGCCGCTGGCGTCGCTCGTCGGCAATCTCGAACTCGTCGCCAGGGGCCCGCTGGCGGCGGAACAGGAAGCCCGCGTCGGTGCGATGCAGGCGTCGGCGGGCGCGCTGCTGCAGGTCGTCAACGATGTTCTCGATTTCTCGAAGATGGACGTCGGGGAAATGCGTCTCAGCGAAGAGCCGGCGTCGATACGCGACATCGTCATGCGCGTGATGGTCGGTCATTCGCCCATCGCGAATCGCCAGGGCTTGCGTTTGTTCGTCGTGATCGACCGCGAGTGCCCGTCACGCTTATGGCTCGATCCGATTCGCGTCGCGCAGATACTCAACAACCTCCTTGGCAACGCGCTCAAGTTCACGTATTCGGGCAAGGTCGTCGTGCGTGCGCGCTGGGTCGACGGCGCGCTCGCACTGAGTGTGGCCGATTCGGGCATTGGCATTCCGGAAGCGCAGCGTCAGATGCTCTTTCAGCCGTTTGTCCAGGGCGACGCGCACCGGCTGACTCAAGCGCGCGGCACCGGGCTCGGGCTCTCGATCTGCGAGCATCTGTGCCGGCTGATGAAAGGGCGCATCGCGCTTGAAAGCACGGAGGGCGTCGGCACGCGCATCACCGTCACGCTGCCGTTGCAAGTGGCTGAGTCGTCGCCGGACGAAGCCGATGCCTTGCTCGTCGGCCGGCCCGCCATCCTGTATCGGGCGAACGAGCATCGCGAGTGGTTCGACGCACTCTTCGATGCAGAGCGCAGTTCGATTACGTACATCACGAACGAGGGCGCGGCGGCGAACGTGGAGGGTTGCGACTGTCTCATCGCGACCGACGAAATCTCGGATGACGAGATCGATGCGCGATGGACAGATCGCGCGCGCGTCATCCGCGTGACGCAGGACGGCCCGCTCGTGCCGGTGGCGAGAGAGAACGGCGAAATAGCCGTCAGCATCTTCGCGGCCAAGGAGTTCCGGGAAGCGGTGCAGATTGTCAGAGACGGGAGGCATCACGCGATCTCCGCGTCGCCCATTCGGTCGGCGCCTCTGCAACCCGCTTCGGCGAATCCCGGCGCGACAGTGCTGATCGCCGAGGACAATCGCCTCAACCGAGGTTTGTTGCGCGACCAGTTGCTGACGCTCGGCGCATCCGTGATCGAAGCAGCCGACGGCGAGGAAGCGCTCGATCTGCTGCGCAAGAACCGCGTGGACCTCGTGCTGACCGACATGGACATGCCGAAGATGAACGGCGCGCAACTCCTGGCGGCCGCGCGTGCCCTCGATCCGTCGATGCGTGTCTATGCGGTGAGCGCGAGTGCGAGCGCGACCGATGTTCAACGTGGTCGCGACGCCGGTTTCACCGACTATCTGACAAAGCCGGTTGCGCTCTCCGTGCTCGCTGACGTGTTGCGCACGTTAGCCGTCGATGAAGGAAACGCATCGGCCGATGATGCGTCGCCGCCACGATTGCCGACGGTGCCGGCGCCGTATGTCGCCGCCTTCGTCCAGCAGATCGGCGAAGACATCGCCGCGCTCGACGCGATCTGCTCGCAGCGCGACGCCCCGGCGCTGCGCCGCTGGGCGCACAAGCTTGCGGGCGGGCTGTCGGTGCTCGGCCCGTCCATGCTCTTCGATCAGTGCGAGGAATTGCGCGCGACGCTTAGAGAGGCGGGCAACTGGGTCGAGGACGTCGAGACATACGTCTCGCTGATTCGCTCGGACCTTCTCGAACTGCGCGACCTGCATCGCGACACGATCCACGGTTAGGCCGACGCGCTGACCCATCCCGGATTGCAAACATTCGGCCCGCAAAAACTGACGAACGGCCGTCAAGTTCGACCGTCAGCGGCCGTTTACACGCATATGAAAAGGCGCCGCCTACCTGGCGAGTGACCTTCCCAGAGCGCCTGGCTCGCCGCGACGCGTCGCGCGGCACCCCGAGGCGGCGACGGCAACCCCGACAACCGCTCGATGTCTCCCGCATGCGTCAGATTTACTCAAAGATGCGCCTCGCCAGTCTGGCCGTGGCGTCGCTCCTTTCGTTCTCGTCGTCCGCTTTCGCCGACGATCCGCCCGCCGTGCCGCTCACCGGCGGCAAGCTGCTGCTGACGGGCGGCGTCTCGGAAGTCGAAGGCGCGGCGGGCGGCGGCCTCACGCCGTGGGCCGTCATCGGCGGATACGGCACCGCGCGCCAACTCGGCGCGAACGCGCACGGCACCTACATCCGCACGCAGGATTACGCGCTCGGCACGTGGGGCCTGACCGTCGGCGTCGCGAATCGCGTCGAGCTGTCGCTCGCGCGTCAAAGTTTCGATACGCGCGATGCCGGCGCGAAACTCGGCCTCGGCGAGAACTTCAAGTTCAATCAGAACATCTTCGGCGTGAAGGTGCGGCTGCTCGGCGACGCGGTGCTCGATCAGGACACGTGGATACCGCAAATCGCCGCGGGGCTGCAGTTCAAGCACAACGAACAGGGCGATATCGTGAAAGCGGTCGGCGCGGCGAGCAATTCCGGCACCGATTTCTATCTGTCCGCGACGAAGCTGCTGCTCGCGCAAAGCCTCCTCTTGAACGGCACGCTGCGCTTCACGAAGGCGAACCAGTTCGGCCTGCTCGGGTTCGGCGGCGACAAGTCGAACGCGTATCACCCGGAATTCGAGTCGTCGGTGGCGTATCTGCTGACGAAGAACGTCGCGATCGGCGGGGAATATCGGATGAAGCCGAACAATCTCTCGTTCGCGCGCGAGCAGGACGCGTACGACGCGTTCGTCGCGTGGGCGCCGAACAAGCACGTCTCGCTGACGGCGGCGTATGTCGCGCTCGGCGACATCGCGACGGTGAAGAATCAGCGCGGCCTCTACGTTTCGATGCAGGCGGGGTTCTGACGATGAAAATCCGCCACGCCGCAATGCTGGCTCTCACGCTCGCCTGCGCGAACGCGCACGCCGACGAGGCGCTCTACGAACAGTTCGGGGAGCAAGCAGGGCTGACGAAGATCGTCGACGACATGTACGACAACGTGCTCGCCGATCCGCGCACCGCGCCGTATTTCGACAACGCGCCCGTCAAGCGCATCAAGCAGAAGCTCGTCGAGCAGATCTGCGTGCTGCTCGACGGCCCGTGCGTCTACACCGGCCGCCCGATGCGCCGCACGCACGAAGGACAGAACATCGACCGGGCCGCGTTCAACGCGCTCGTCGAAGACTTGCAGGCCGCGATGGACAAGAACGGCGTGCCGTTCCACGCGCAAAACAAACTCCTGGCGAAGCTCGCGCCGATGTACCGCGACGTGCAAGACCGCGAATGAACATGCTCAAATTTCTCATCACGTTGCTGGTGTTCGGCGCGACGATTGCCCACGCCGGGAGCGTGCGCGTGCAAGTGGTCGATCAGGCTGGCGCGCCCGTGCCCGACGCCATCGTCTATGCGCTGCCCGTCAACGGCAAGCCGCCCGCGACGAAGCCCGCCAGCGCGGTCATCGATCAGATCAAGCGGCGCTTCGTGCCGATGGTCTCCGTCGTGCAGACGGGCGCGTCGGTGGCGTTCCCGAACAAGGACAACATCGAGCACGACGTCTATTCGTTCTCGCCGCCCAAGCGCTTCGAGCTGAATCTGTATCACGGCATTCCCGCGAATCCGGTCGTGTTCGACAAGCCCGGCCTCGTCGTGATGGGCTGCAACATCCACGATTCGATGGTCGCGTATCTGCTGATCGTCGATACGCCGTGGTTCGCGAAGACCGACGCGCACGGCGCCGCGACCATCGACAATCTGCCCGCCGATGCGTACAAGGTGATCGCGTGGCATTTCCGCCAGAGCGATCCGAACGCGCAGCCGACGCAGAAGGTCAACGCGGACGGCGCGGTGAAATTCGCGCTGCAACTGCGCCCCGCCGAATAGGACGCCCGTCACGATGCTCTTTCACAGCCTGCGCGCGCGAATCGCGCTCGTCTTCGTCGTGCTGATGCTCGTCGCGCAGGCGGCGGCGTTTCTCGTCATCAACTCGGTGATTCTGAAGAACGCGCATCGCAACGCCGAAGAGCAACTGTCGGTGGCCGAGCGCGTATTCGCGCAGATTTTGCGCGGCAATAGCGAACAGTTGACGCAGGCGGCGAGCGTGGTCGCGCTCGACTTCGGCTTTCGCGAAGCGGTCGCGACGCACGACAGCAAGACGGTCGCGTCCGCGCTGCGCAATCACGGCGACCGCGTTCATGCGGACGTCGTGATGCTCGTCGATCTCGACGGCAAGCTGATCGCCGATAGCGGCGGCGTCGGGCGCGAAGGCATGGCGTTTCCGTTCCCGAAGCTCATCAGGACCGTCGCGACGAAGGGCGATGCGTCGTCGTTCGGCATGATCGGGCCGCGCGCGTATCAGCTCGTCGCGGTGCCGGTGAAAGCGCCCATCGCGATCGCGTGGGTCGTGATGGGCTTCGCGGTCGACGATGCGCTCGCACGCGATCTGAGCTCGCTCACGTCGCTCGATGTGTCGTTTCTCACCGTCGGCGACGACGGCAAATGGGGCGTGCTGGCCAGCTCGCTCCCCCACGACGCACGCGACGCGCTGACGGATCAGGCGCAACTCGCCGCGAACGGCTACGCGACGCGCGTCATGCGGCTGCACTCCGAAGGGCGCACGGTCGCCGTGCTGCTCGAACGCTCGCTCAACGAGGCGCTCGCGCCCTTCAAGCGCCTGCAGACGACGCTGCTGCTCATTACGCTGCTCGGCGTGCTCGTGTCGATCGTCGGCAGCGTGCTGATGGCGCGCTCGGTCACGCGGCCGATCGCGGCGCTCACGCAGTTTTCGAAGCGCATCGGGCAGGGCGATTACGCCGCGCCCATCGAGATTCGCCAGAACGACGAAATCGGCGAGCTGGCGCGCGCGTTCAATCAGATGCGCGACGGCATTTCGGAGCGCGAGAAACGCATCACCGAGCTCGCGTACATGGATCGGCTCACCGGCCTGCCGAATCGCGCGCTCTTCAACGACCGCCTGCAGCAGGCGATCGGCGCGGCGACGCGGAGCAAGCGCCCGCTCGCCGTGATGATGATGGACCTCGACCGCTTCAAGTACGTGAACGACACGCTCGGGCATCCGATCGGCGACATGCTGCTGTGCGAAGTGGCGAAGCGCCTGCGCGCGGCGCTGCATCGCAAGACGGATACGGTCGCGCGTCTGGGCGGCGACGAATTCGCCGTCCTTCTGCCGACCGACGATCTGGCGTCCGCGCGTCTTCTCGCCACGCGCATGCTGAACGCGCTCGAAGAGCCGATCACGATCGAAGGGCAACTCGTCGATGTGGGCGCGAGCATCGGCATCGTCACGTTTCCGCAGAACGGCACGGACATGAACGTGCTGCTGCGCCGCGCCGATATCGCGATGTACGTGGCGAAGCGCTCGAATCTCGGCTACGCGCTCTACGACGAACGTCACGACCAGAACAACGCCGAGCGTCTTTCGCTGATGAGCGAGCTGCGGCAGGCCGTCGAGCACGATCAATTGACGCTCTACTATCAGCCGAAGGTCGATCTCGCGACGCATCGCGTGAAATATGTCGAGGCGCTCGTGCGCTGGGATCATCCGACGCGCGGCTTCGTCTCGCCCGACCAGTTCATCCCGTTCGCGGAGCAGACCGGCTACATCAAGACGATTTCGCGCTGGGTCGCCGACAAGGCCATCGCGCAATGCGCCGCGTGGCGCAGGCAGGGCATCGAGCTGGCCGTGTCGGTGAACGTGTCGGCGCGCGAGCTGATCCAGTCGACGCTGCCCGAAATCTTCCAGGGACTGCTCGACAAGCACGGCGTCGCGCCGGAATCGATCTGGATCGAGATCACCGAGAGCGCGATCATGGACGACCCGAATCACGCGATCGAGACGCTCGACCGGCTGCACGCGCTCGGCATTCGCCTGTCCATCGACGATTTCGGCACTGGGTATTCGTCGCTGTCGTATCTGAAGCGCATGCCCGTGGATGAGCTGAAGATCGACAAATCGTTCGTGATGGGCATGTTCCAGCACAAGGACGATGAAACCATCGTGCGCTCGACAATCGATCTCGGGCACAACATGGGACTGAAGGTCGTCGCGGAAGGCGTCGAAACCGAAGAGATGCTGGAGCGGCTGAAGGCGCTGCGCTGCGATCTGGCGCAGGGCTATCACCTGAGCCGGCCGCTGCCCCCCGCGAAGCTCGAAGCGTGGCTCGACGCGTGGCGCGAGTCGAACGAGCAAGCGCTGATCGCCGGGCCGGAAGAGGCGTAGGCTCGCTTACCAGGCGCGGCCGCGGTCGTTCGCGACGGCTTGTTCGTCGCTCGCGATGGAGTCGCCGTCGCGATCGGCGAAGCGATAGGTGCCGCGTTCCTCCGATTTCGCTTCGTACAGCGCGGCATCGGCGCGCTTCAATGCGCTTTCGAACGACTCCGCCGGACGCGCCAGCGCGATGCCGACGCTCACGCCCACGCGCACCGTCTGCCCGGATTCGAGCGTGTACGGCGCCGACAGCTCGCCGATGATCTTGCGCGCGAAAACCACGTTGGCCGCGTGCGCGATATACGTGGCGACGATCGCGAACTCGTCGCCGCCCAGACGCGCGACCAGCTCGCCGCGGCGCATCGCGTTGCGCAGGCGGTCGGCGACGAGCTTCAGCAGTTCGTCGCCGGCATTGTGGCCGTGCGTGTCGTTGACGTGCTTGAAGCCGTCGAGATCGACGTACATCACCGTCACTTTCTCGCGGCCCGCGCCGCCCGCCATCAGACGCCCGGCCTGGTCGCCGAGATAGCGCCGGTTCGGCAGGCCCGTCAGCGAATCGTGATGCGCCCATTGCAGGATTTTCGCTTCGGCTTTGCGGCGCTCCGTCACGTCCTCGATGATGATGACCGCGCTGCCGTCGGGCACCGGATTGCGGCTCAGTTCGAGATGCCGTCCGTCGCGCAAGGGCAGGTCGAGCGTCGGATGGCCGCTTTCGAGCCATTGCGCGCATCGCTCGGCAAGCTGCGCGCGCGGCGTCTCGCCGAATTTCGCGAGCGCGGCATAGCCGATGAACTCCGGCAGCGACACGTTCAGCCGCAGCATGTCGATGGTCGCGCCGAACAGCTCCGCCGCCTTGCGATTCGCGATCACCACCCTGCCCGACGCATCCACGGTGCAGAGGCCGTGCGGCATGTGCGCGAGCGCCGCGTCGAAGCGCGTGGCGATTTCGGCGTGGCTTTCCTTGGCGGTCATCAGCGCGACGAGGCCGCGATAGTGCCGCTGCACGACCGCGCACATCGCGGCGATATAGAGGACGAGCGGCGGCACGAGAATCCAGTAGCCGGACGGCCCGAACAGCCCGCCGACGCCGATCGGCAGCGCGCCGAGGCACACCTGCGCGATCGCCAGATGCGGCGTGCCCGCGTTGCGCGACGCGACGCCGCCGAGCAGGCCGGCCGTCACCATGATCGCGAGCGACGCGAGCACGGCGTCGCCCGAGATCACGCAGCCCATCGCGCCGAGGCCCGTCACGAGACAGGCCAGCAGCCCGAACGGCGCATAGCGCGCGGCCCACCGGCCGGGCTGCGGCGCGTCCGTGCGGCTCAGCGCGCGATATCGGCCGACGATCGAAAGGCGGGTGGCGAGCAGAAGCGCGTCGGCGGCGAGCCAGAGCATCGTCCAGAGGGACGGCTGGCGTCCGAGCGCGATCATCGCGACGAACGCGCCGGAGATGCCGGACAGCAGCAGCGGGCGGATGTCTTCGACAAGCGTCGACAGCAGCGATGCGCGAACGGCAGGCGTGATCCGTCCGTCCGCGGTCGCCGGCGTGGCCAGAATCGAATCGATCAAGGACGGATTGCCTGACATACGCAAGACCGGGCCGGCGAGAGGATGAATACGAAGGCGGCGGTGATGCGATCACCGCCGGTAATCGTGTATACGGCGGCGTCTGCGTGTTCTTTAGGCAAGACTTAGCGGCGGCTCAGGCGTGGTGAGCGTCGATTATTCGCTGAGAGCGCATTCTGACTTTCCTTCGAGCCGGATTATGTTTTCGCGCGGACATAGTAATTTAGGGCTCAAGTCTTTCAACCTGGCCTGACGCCGGGTTTTGCCTCATCGAAAGCTTTCGTTTCAGAGACGATCATGTTTGATGTCCTGCGCGCCATGCCGCGAAGGCGTCGTCGGTGAGGATGAAAGAAGCAGTTTCGCGGAAAGATGGCCACAGAAACCGTCGGGCGATTCATAAAAGGAGACGTCATGGACACGAACTCTCTCTCACCCGGTGCCAAAGGCGGGTCGCACGCCGAGCACCACAAGCAGACGAAGAAGGCGACCGCGAGCGGCTGGATCGGCTCCGCGCTCGAGTACTACGACTTCTTCATCTACGCGCAAGCCGCCGCGCTGATCTTTCCGCAACTCTTCTTTCCTTCGGGCAATCCGAAAGTGGCGATCGTCGCGTCGCTCGCGACCTACGGCGTCGGTTACGTGGCGCGTCCGATCGGCGCATTCGTGCTCGGTCATTGGGGCGATACGCACGGCCGCAAGACCGTGCTCGTGCTGTGCATGTTCCTGATGGGCTTCTCGACGATGGCCGTCGGACTTTTGCCGACGTATCACAGCGTCGGCATGCTCGCGCCGACGCTGCTCGTGATCCTGCGGCTCGTCCAGGGCTTCGCGGTCGCGGGCGAAATCTCCGGCGCGAGCTCGATGATTCTCGAACACGCGCCATTCGGACGCCGCGGTTTCTTCGCGAGCTTCACGCTGCAAGGCGTGCAGGCCGGACAGATTCTCGCCGCCGCCGTGTTCCTGCCGCTCGCGTACTACATGCCCGAGGACGCGTTCAATTCATGGGGCTGGCGCATTCCGTTCCTGCTTTCGGCGTTCGTGCTGGTTGCCGGCTACATCATCCGGCGCGAAGTGCACGAGACGCCCGCGTTCGAGAAGGAAGGCGAGAAGGGCGCGGTGCCGCGCTCGCCAATCGTCGACGCCTTCAAGTACAACCTGGCCGACATGATCCGCGTCGTCTGCATGGCGCTGATGAACGTGATTCCCGTGGTCGCGACGATCTTCGGCGCGGCGTATGCGGTGCAGGCGGCGTACGGCATCGGCTTTCACAAGAGCGTGTATCTGTGGATTCCGGTCGTCGGCAATATTCTCGCCGTCATCGTGATTCCGATCGTCGGCAATCTCTCCGACAAGATCGGGCGCAGGCCGCCGATCATCGTCGGGGCGATCGCCTCGGGGCTGCTGTCGTATCTGTATCTCTACGCGATCAGCATTCACAACGTCGGCATGGCGATCGTCGCGTCGCTCTTGATGTGGGGCATCGTCTATCAGGGCTACAACGCGATCTTCCCGAGCTTCTATCCCGAACTCTTCCCGACGCGCACGCGCGTCTCCGCGATGGCGATCTCGCAGAACATCGGCACGACCATCACGGCGCTGTTGCCCGCGCTGTTCGCGAGCGTCGCGCCGCCCGGATCGACGAACATTCCGGTCATGATCGGTTCGATCACGCTCGCCGTCACGATCATCTCGGCGATCGCCGCGTGGAGCGCGCGGGAGACGTACCGGATTCCGCTCAACCAGCTCGGCGAGCCGGACGCGCGGCCGGTCGAGAAGTCCGAGTACGACCGCCTGCGCGCGGAATCGGTCGCGAACGCGCGCACTTCCTGAAGCTCATGTCCTCTTTCCTTGCTCAGGCGGCGCGCGACAGCGCCGCCGGGCTGAACTCGCGCTTTTTCAACACGGTGAAATCGAAGTGAATACAGACTCAGGCAAGACGCGTATCGCGGTGGCGGGCGCGGGCTATATCGGTCAGGCGCACATGGGCGTCGCGCAGGCGAGCACGACGTGCACGCTCTCGGCCATCGTCGATCCGGCGCCCGCCGCCGTCGACATCGCGCAGAAGGCGGGCGTGCCGCTCTACAAAACGCTCGACGAACTGCTCGCGAAGGATCGCCCGGACGGCATCGTGCTCGCGACGCCGAATCAATTGCACGTCGAACATGCGCGCGTGTGCATCGCGGCGGGCGTGCCGATCCTGCTGGAGAAGCCGATTGCGCCGACGGTCGAGGAAGCGCGGATGCTCGTCGATGAAGTGGAGCATTCCGGCGCGAAAGTGCTGATCGGCCATCATCGCGCGCACAGCCCGATCATGGCGCGCGCGAAGCAGGTCATCGACGAAGGGCGGCTCGGCAAGCTCGTCGCGGTGATGGGCAGCGCGGTGTTCTTCAAGCCCGACGAGTATTACGCCAGCGCGCCGTGGCGACGCGAGCCGGGCGGCGGGCCGATCCTGCTCAACATGATCCACGAGGTGCACAACTTGCGGATGCTGTGCGGCGATATCGTCGCGGTGCAGGCGTTCGCATCGCACGCGACGCGCGGCTTTCCCGTCGAAGATACGGTCGCGATCAATCTGCGTTTCGCGAGCGGCGCGCTCGGCACGTTCATGCTGTCCGACACCGCCGCGTGCCCGCGAAGCTGGGAGCAGACGTCGCAGGAGAACAAGGCGTATTCCACGTATCCCGACGAAGACTGCTACGTGATCGCGGGCACGTTCGGCTCGCTTTCCGTGCCGACGATGCGTCTCAAGTCCTACGCGAAGGCCGAAGATCGATCATGGTGGAAGCCGTTCGACGAAGACGTCGTGGCGATGCAGCGCGACGATCCGCTCGCGCATCAGATGGAACATTTCGGGCGCGTGGCGCGCGGGGAAGCCGAACCTATTGTCAGCGCGCGCGACGGACTGCAGAATCTGCGGATCACCGAGGCCATCGTTCTTGCCGCCACGAGCGGCAGGATCGTCGAGACCGCCTGAATCTTTTCAATTCCCCTTCCAGTTCAAGGAAATCACATGGCAACGATCCTGACGCTGCACGGCGTCAACCTCAACATGTTCGGCAAGCGCGACCCGAAGCAGTACGGCACGGCGACGCTCGCGCAAATCGACGAGCAGATGGCCGCGCTCGGCAAGGAACTCGGCGTCGAGGTGGAGTGCTACCAGACGAATATCGAAGGTGAGATGTGCTCGCGCATTCATCGCGCGTTCGAAGAAAACGTCGATGCGATCGTCATCAACGCGGGTGCGTGGACGCACTACAGCTACGCGATCCGCGATGCGCTCGCGATCCTGAAGGCGCCGATCATCGAAGTGCACATGTCGCACGTGCACGCGCGGGAGGAGTTCCGCCACAAATCGGTGTTCGCGGAAATTGCGCGAGGGCAAATTTCCGGTTTCGGCGTCGATAGCTACTTGCTGGGCTTGCGCGCAGCAGTCGCCGCGATCAAATAAGGCCGATGCCTTCACGGCGAAGCGTGTGGGCGCTTCGCCGTGTCATCGGGTCAGGCCGGGCGACTGAAATCCTTCGACGCGGGCGCGACCGGCTCGCGTTCGCTCTGCTTGCGCAGCGGTTCGTGATTGCGTTGCGCCGCGCCGCGGATGAACAACACCGCACCCACCGCGCAAACAGCCCAGACCACCGCGATGATCGTCAAGTAGCTCATATCCTTCTCCCCGATGCTCCGAGCGCGGGCGGCTTTGCCGTCACCGCTGCCCGCCTTCTGTTGGCCCTGTTGGTCCGTTACGTTTGCGACGCGGGCAGCGCCAGCAAACGTCCGATCAGCTCTTGCGCGAACGCATGCTGCTCGGTAATGGTCTCTGCATCGTCGTCGGTGGCGTTCGGATCGCCGTGCAGCTTCCCGGCGAGACGCATGATGTTGTCCGACACCGACTGCAGCGCGCTCAGCAATTCCGCTTGTGTCGCCGCGCTGTCCTGCGATCCTTCGCCGAAACGCTGCGCCGTTCGATGCGGCCTGGCGTTTCCTTCCATCGTCTGATACATGGCGACCCCCGTCGTGAGTGGATGATGCGATTCTCACGCCGCGACGCCTCGAGTAATCCTCCGAACAAGCCCTGATTCCGGCCTCAATTCGTTTGATGTCCGTTTCCGCGATTCGGAGCACGGCTGCTATACGCCCGCCCATCAAGGCTTTGCGGCCGCCGGGCGGTAAAATCGCAGATCCGTCCGCTGATAATCGGCCTTTTTTGCAGCGGCTTGTGGGGTCATCCGCACGAAAAAACAACAGTTTCTTACCAAAAAGCAGACTAAAAGGTCGGATCAAACGATACGCGCGATCGTTCGATTTATGAACGCAGTAATTTTTGCAGTGCAACAGACATCGACATGGCTTCACCCACGACGAACGAAACACCCTCGCCGCACACACTCAAACGCGGACTCAAGAGTCGCCACATCCAGTTGATCGCGCTCGGCGGCGCGATCGGCACCGGGCTTTTTCTGGGCGTCGCGCAGACGATCAAGCTCGCCGGGCCATCCGTGCTGCTCGGCTACGCGATCGCCGGGCTGATGGCGTTCTTCATCATGCGTCAGCTCGGCGAGATGATCGTCGAAGAGCCGGTTGCCGGTTCCTTCAGCCATTTCGCCGATAAATACTGGGGCCACGCCGCCGGTTTCATCTCCGGCTGGAACTACTGGGCCATTTACATTCTGGTGAGCATGGCGGAGCTGTCGGCCGTGGGCATCTACATGCAGTACTGGTGGCCGGGATTGCCGATGTGGATATCGGCGCTCGCGTGCTTCGTGATCGTCAACGCGATCAATCTGACGAGCGTGAAGTCCTACGGCGAGACGGAGTTCTGGTTCGCGATCGTCAAAGTGGCGGCGATCATCGGCATGATCCTGTTCGGCGGATGGCTGCTCGCGTCGGGCAAGGCGGGGCCGGAAGCGAGCGTCGCGAATCTTTGGCGGCTCGGCGGCTTCTTTCCGAACGGCGTGCACGGGCTCGTCATGTCGATGGCCGTCATCATGTTCTCGTTCGGCGGGCTGGAGCTCGTCGGCATTACGGCGGCGGAAGCGGAAGACCCGTCGCGCAGCATTCCGCGCGCGACCAATCAGGTCATCTATCGCATCCTGATTTTTTATGTCGGCGCGCTCGGCGTGCTGCTTTCGCTTTATCCGTGGGACAAGGTCGCGACCGGCGGCAGTCCGTTCGTGCTGATTTTCCGCGAGATGAACAGCACGGTCGTCGCGAACGTGCTCAACGTGATCGTGCTGACGGCCGCGCTCTCCGTGTACAACAGCGGCGTCTATGCGAACAGCCGCATGCTGTACGGCCTCGCGCAGCAAGGCAACGCGCCGCGCGCGCTGCTCAACGTGAGCGGACGCGGCATTCCGCTCGCGGCGCTGGCGGTGTCGGCGCTGGTGACGGCGGCGTGCGTTGTCATCAACTATGTGATTCCGGGGCGCGCGTTCGGCCTCTTGATGGGACTCGCGGTGTCGGCGCTCGTCATCAACTGGGCGATGATCAGCATCATCCATCTCATGTTCCGCCGGCAGAAGCGCGCGAACGCCGAAGCGACCTCGTTTCCGAGCTTTCTGCATCCGTTCACGAACTACGTCGTGCTCGCGTTTCTCGCGGGCATCGTCTGGGTGATGTACGAGATTCCGGATCTGCGCCTGTCCGTGTACCTGATCCCGGTCTGGCTGGCCGTTCTCGGAATCGGCTACTATCTCAAAACTCGGGCCGCGCGCGGAGACTGACGCGGCCGCGCTTGCTGATCTCTCGTCCTCTCTCGTCCTATAAGTCACCATGTTCGAACATATCGATGCTTACCCCGGCGACCCGATCCTGTCGCTGAACGAAAACTTCCAGAAAGATCCGCGCACCAATAAGGTCAACCTGAGCATCGGCATTTACTTTGACGACGAAGGCCGTCTGCCCGTGATGCAGGCCGTGCGCGAGGCGGAACTGTCGATCCTGAAAGACCTCGGCCCGAAACCGTATTTGCCGATGGCCGGTTTCGCGCATTATCGCGACGCCGTGCAGGCGCTCGTGTTCGGCAACGACAGCCCGGCGCGCGCCGATGGCCGCATCGCGAGCGTGCAGACGCTCGGCGGATCGGGCGCGCTGAAGGTCGGCGCGGATTTCATCAAGCGCTACTTTCCGAAGTCGCAAGTGTGGGTGAGCGATCCGACGTGGGAGAACCATCGTTTCATCTTCGAGCGCGCGGGTTTCGAAGTGAACACGTATCCGTATTACGACGAAGCCACCGGCGGACTGCGCTTCGATGCGATGCTCGACGCCATCGACAAGCTGCCCGCGAAGAGCGTCGTGCTGCTGCACGCGTGCTGTCATAACCCGACGGGCGTCGATCTCGATCAGGCGCAATGGGTGAAGATCATCGACGTGCTGCAAAAGCGCGATCTGCTGCCGTTCGTCGATATGGCGTATCAGGGCTTCGGTTCCGGTCTCGACGACGACGCGTTCGCCGTGCGCGAACTCGCGCGCCGTGGCGTGCCGGCGTTCATCGCCAATTCGTTCTCGAAGAATTTCTCGCTGTACGGCGAGCGCTGCGGCGGCCTGCACGTCATTTGCGACGATGCCGCCGAAGCCGATCGCGTGCTCGGCCAGCTGACGAGCGCGGTACGCGCGAACTACAGCAATCCGCCGACGCACGGCGCGAAGATCGTCACGCATGTGCTGAACACGCCCGAACTGAAACAGTCGTGGGAAAAGGAACTCGCGTCGATGTGCCAGCGCATCGCGCGCATGCGTCAGGCGATCCACGACGGATTGAAGGATCACGTTCGCGGCGAGATGCTCACGCGGTATATCAAGCAGCGCGGCATGTTCACGTACACGGGTCTGGTCGCGGATCAGGCCGACCGGCTCAAGGAGGAATTCGGCGTGTACATCCTGCGCTCGGGCCGCATGTGCGTCGCGGGCCTGAACGACAGCAACGTGCAGATCGTCGCCGATGCCATCGGCAAGGTGCTGGCGGCGAAGTAAATCGCTACATCGCGGGACAGGACAGCACTTTCTGCGGCGGAAGGCTGCCCGGTCCCGTCTCGACTTTCGTGCCGCGCGGCGGCGTCAGAATGAGCCGCACGGCACTCGTGCCTTCGTTCGCGAGCACGTAGACATCGCCGCTTCCTTCGGGCTGCCAGTACACGCGATACACCTCGCCGTCCTTGTACACATGCAGCGCGCCGTGCCGCACGGCGCCGCCCCGCCAGAAATTCACGCTTTCCCCTTCGCGCAGCGCGATCATGCCGTCCTGCCCGTTCGTGGCGCTTTCGAGCGTGCCGCAGACGGCGTCGTCGGCGCGTGCGTGCGTGCAGACGGCCAGCGCCGCTGCGCATAGAAACATCGTTTTGCGATTCATCGGCTATCGACTCCCGGAAAAAGCGCGTGCGCCGTCCCGCGCTCCTCGCAAGATACGCGCCGACGTTCCTCCGCGCGTGTGCTACTTTGAATGGAAGCAGCATTCGATCATGGAGGGCGACATGACTGTGATCGCGCCGGACGAAAGAGCGGATTTCCTCGCGATTCTCGCGCGCCATCGGCTCGACGAGAGCGATTTTCTGGTGCACGAAGGCGGCGCGTCCGATGTCGTGGACGATGTTTATCCGTTGCAGGGCGTCGTCACCATCACGCGACGTTCCACGTTGAAGGAACGCGAATATCGCATCGGACACGGCACGCAATGGACCGCCGCGTTCGAAAAAGACTTGAACAAGGGCGTGTTCAAATGAACGGGCACGCGCACGCAGTTTTTTCACGCATTTTTTTGAAGCGGAGCAGGCGATGAGACCGACCGAATTCAAATCGTTCAAGGCGCACGTCGCGATGATGCTGCGTGATCTGCCGCGCGGCGTGACGGCCGATCTCAGCGATGTCGCCGTCGCGTACTGGAACGGCACGCAAGTGGTCGGCGCCTATTTGCGCGACAACGGCCGCCTCGACGAAGACTTCGATTTCGACGAAAACGCCTGGGGCGTCTGGCGCGACGATTTCCTCGCGTGGTTCGATGCGCCGCGTTTCTCCGAACGCGCCGATCTGAAGGCGGCGTTCGTCGCAGGCGTCATGCCCGCGAGCGCGCACGGCGGGCTCTGGCCGCGGGCGCTGTGATCTAAGCTTCATTCGGCAAGTCATCCGTAAGCACGCCTCGCACGCGCCCGTTCCCCGCCGAACGGCACAGCGATTGCTCCGTTCCTCCACGCGACAGCGTCCGAACCACGACCGCGCGACGGCCGTGTTCCGCCTTTCATCGTCACGGAGGATTCAGCATGGCTGGCAACGGCAGACTCAGTCCGCTCACGTTCTTTACGGCCATCGTGTTTATCGTCATCGGCGTGTTGCTGGCGGCGGGCGGAGCGTATCTCGTTGCGCTCAAAGGATCGTGGTACTACGTGATCGCGGGTGCGGCCATCGTGCTGACCGGGCTCTTGTTGTTGATCCGGCGGCGCTCCGCATTGCTGCTTTTCGCGCTGTTCCTGTTCGCCTCGACGATCTGGGCCGTCGTCGAAGTGCGTTTCGATTTCTGGCAACTGATGCCGCGCCTGTGGATCTGGCTGCTGCTCGCGATCTGGCTGCTGATTCCGTTCGTGCATCGCGGCGCGTTGTTCGGGCCGCCTTCGACATCGCGCGCCGCGCGCACGCCCCTCGCCGCCGCGATCATCCTCACGCTGCTGCTCGGCGTCGGCACCTGGTTCAATCATCCGCACGACCGGCCGGGGCGCATCGACGTGAACGTCGCCGCCGACGCCAATCAGCCCGATGCCAACGCCGCGACCGGCCGCGCGGCGGGCGACTGGGTCGACTATGGCGGCTCGCCGCTCGCGCAGCGTTACGCGCCGCTCGCCCGGATCACGCCGGATAACGCGCATCGGCTAAAGGTGGCGTGGACGTATCGCACCGGCGACATGCCCGGCCCCGACGATCCGACCGAAACCACCGACGAGAACACGCCGCTCAAGGTCGGCGACACGATTTTCCTGTGCACGCCGCATAGCAAGGCGATCGCGCTCGATGCCGCGAGCGGCAAGGAAAAGTGGCGTTTCGATCCGCGGATTCAGAGTCCGATCGGGTTCAAGCATTGGGAGCACATGACTTGCCGGGGCGTCGCTTATTACGATGCGTCGATGCATCCGATGCCCGCTGCCGCCGCGCCCGAAGCCAGCGCGCCCGCCGAAGCCGATGCGGCCTCCGCGCCTGCCGACGCATCCGCGCCCACGGAAGCGTCCGCGCCCGTGCAGACGCCCGCGCAAACCACGGCGCAGGCCGAATGTCCGCATCGCCTGTTCCTTCCGACCGCCGACGCCCGCCTGATCGCGCTCGACGCGGACACCGGCAAGCCGTGCGCGAGCTTCGGAAAGAACGGTGCAATCGATTTGCGCGCGAATATCGGGCCGTTCACGCCGGGCGGCTATTACTCGACCTCGCCGCCGGCGGTGTTCCGCAATCTCGTGATCGTCGGCGGTCATGTGACCGACAACGAATCGAACAACGAGCCGTCGGGCGTGATCCGCGCGTTCGACGTCAATGACGGCCATCTCGTCTGGAACTGGGATCCAGGCAATCCGGACGCCACCGAACCGATCGCGGCGGGCGGCACTTATGTGCGCAATTCGCCGAACATGTGGTCGATGTTCAGCGTCGACGAAAAGCGCGGCATGATTTTTCTGCCGATGGGCAACCAGACGCCCGATCAGTGGGGCGGCGAGCGCACGCCACAGGCCGAGAAGTTCGGCGCGGGCGTCGTCGCGCTCGATGCCGCGACGGGCAAGCTGCGCTGGAACTATCAGTTCACGCATCACGATCTGTGGGATATGGATGTGGGCGGGCAGCCGACGCTCGTCGATCTGCAGACGGCGCAGGGCACGCAGCCGGCGCTGATCGCATCGACGAAGCAGGGCAGCATCTACGTGCTGAATCGCGAAACCGGCCAGCCGATCGTGCCGATCAGCGAAGTCGCCGTGCCGGGCGGCGCGGCGAAAGGCGATCACACCGCGCCGACGCAGGCCGTTTCCGCGCTCAACTTCAACCCGCCGCGCGTGACGGAGGCGGACATGTGGGGCACGACGCCGTTCGATCAGCTTTGGTGCCGCATCAAGTTCAGGAGCCTGCGCTACGACGGGCCGTACACGCCGCCGTCGGAGCAGGGATCGCTCGTGTTTCCGGGTAACTTCGGCGTATTCGACTGGGGCGGGATTTCCGTCGATCCGGTGCGGCAGATTCTGATCGCGAATCCGGACTACATGGCGTTCACGTCGAAGCTGATTCCGCGTAACAAGATTCCCGAGGACAACGGCGAGAAGAAAGGCAGCGAAACGAGCGGCATCAAGCTCGCGCGCGGTACGCCGTTCGGCTTTGAGATCAGCGCGTTTCTTTCACCGCTCGGGATTCCGTGCCAGGCGCCGCCGTGGGGCTACATCGCGGGCGTCGATCTGCGCACGCAGAAGATTGCGTGGATGCACAAGAACGGCACCATCGTCGACAGCGCGCCGCTGCCGATTCCGATGCCGCTCGGCGTGCCGAGCCTCGGCGGGACGATCGTGACGGCGGGCGGCGTCGCGTTCCTGACGGGCACGCTCGATCAATACGTGCGCGCCTACGACGTGCGCGACGGCAAGAAGCTGTGGGAGGCGCGTCTGCCGGCGGGCGGTCAGGCCACGCCGATGAGCTACGCCGATGCAAGCGGCAAGCAATATGTGCTCGTGACGGCGGGCGGTCATGGCTCGCTCGGCACGAAGGCGGGCGATTATGTAATTGCCTATACGTTGCAGTGAATGCGAAAAAAAGCGCGGGAATTTTCTCCCGCGCCTGCACGTTACGTCCGGCGATAAGCCTCGGCCATGAGCGCGCTGACCTTGGCGCGCGCGCTCAGCGCATTGCGGACGGCGGCGACGATGAAGGAAACGAGGGCGATCGGCGTGGCAGCGATGATTCCCATGATGAACTCCGTACTAGGGGTAACTAACTAGGTAATAACCCTAGGTTAGCACATTATGACGCATTGCAACAAATATCTTTCGGGGAATTGACCGTACGCAAAGGCGAAACGCTCTGAAGGAGCATCCAGATGAAGACGCACTTTCCGGCTCGTATCGCGGCGATCGGCGCCGTTGTGCTCATCGCGGCGATCGTCGTCGCGTGCAGTGGCGGTTCCGGCGATAGCGCCACTTCGTCTGCGGCGAGCGGCGGCGCGCCGGCGGCGGCATCGAGCCCGTCGGGGGCATCGAGCCCGGCGGGGGCATCGGCGCCTCTGGCTGCGGTGTCGAAAGATGTCGTCACCTGGCACAACGACATCGCGCGCACCGGACAGCAACTCGCGGAAACCGTCCTCACGCCGGCGAACGTCAATCAGCGTACTTTCGGCAAGCTCGCGCTCTTTTCCGTCGATGGCGCCGTCGACGCGCAGCCGCTCTTTCTGGCGGGCGTACCGATCGCGGGCGGCACGCGCAACGTGCTCTACGTCGCGACGGAAAACGCCAGCGTCTACGCTTTCGACGCCGACAGCGGCGCGGTGCTGTGGAAAGTCTCGACGCTCGGCAGCGGCGAGTCGCCGAGCGACGACCACAACTGTCATCAGATCACGCCGACCATCGGTGTCACGGCGACGCCGGTCATCGACCGGACGCGCGGCCCGAATGGCGCGATGTATGTCGTCGGCATGTCGAAGGATGCGTCGGGCGCGTATCACCAGCGCATTCACGCGCTCGATGTCGCGACGGGCGCCGAGCTCTTCAACGGCCCCACCGAAATCCGGGCGACGTATCCGGGCAACGGCGCGGGCAGCCAGAACGGCACGCTGACGTTCGATCCCGGCCAGTACGCCGAGCGCGCGGCGTTGCTGCTGCTGAACGGCGTCGTCTACACGGCGTGGACTTCGCATTGCGACTTCATGCCGTACACCGGCTGGGTCATGGGCTACGACGCCGCGACCCTGCAACAGGCGAGCGTGCTGAACCTCACGCCGAACGGCCAGATGGGCTCGATCTGGATGAGCGGCGCGGGCCTTGCATCGGACGGCCAGGCGATCTTTTTCCTCGACGCCAACGGCACCTTCGATCCGACCCAAAACGCGCAGGAGATGCCGATCAACGGCAACTTCGGCAACGGTTTTTTGCGGCTGGAAACGTCGCCGCTCAGGGTGCAGGACTATTTCGAGCCGTCGAACACGGTGCAGGAGTCGAACGAGGACGAAGATCTCGGTTCCGGCGGCGCGATGGTGCTGCCGGACTTCACCGATGCGGGCGGCACGGTCCGGCATCTGGCGATCGGCGCGGGCAAGAACTCGACGATCTACGTCGTGAACCGCTTCTCGATGGGCAAGTTCGATTCGAACGCGGACCACATCTATCAGGAACTCGTCGGCCAGATTCGTGGGGCGATGTTCGGCGCGCCCGCGTATTTCAACAACACGGTCTATTTCGGCGCGGTCGGCGACAGCATTCGGGCGTTCGCGGTCAGCAACGCGTTGCTTTCGGCGACGTCGACGAGTCAGACGTCGAATGCGTTCGGCTTCCCCGGCGCGACGCCGAGCATTTCCGCGAACGGCACGGCGAACGGCATTCTGTGGGCGGCGGAGAACGGCGCGACAGGCGCGCTGCGCGCCTACGACGCGGCCAATCTCGCGCGCCAGCTCTACAGCAGCAACGACGCCGGCACGCGCGACCAGTTCGGTGCGGGCAACAAGTTCATCACGCCGATGATCGCGAACGGCAAGGTGTATGTCGGCACGAAGAACGGCGTCGCCGTGTTCGGGCTGTTGTCGAAATAGGATCGGCGCGCGAACGCGGCGCCGGGCGTGACGCCGCGAGCGCGCCGCAACTAGCCGAAACGCCGTGGAACGGTCGCGAAGTCATGTTAAGCTCTCGGTTCTTCGCTGGGGAGTAGCCGGCTTTCCTGCACAGGGAAAGCGCTCATGTCAACACGCTCGGTCGTTCAGGCCGTGGCATGAGCAGCCATCAAAGGTTGGCAAGACCATCGACAGAATTCGCGACCGGTCGGGCGCGCGTTCTGTCGTTCCATCTTGCCCGACCAGAGCGCTACTCGATGAATCTCGCCTCCACAATTTTTCTAGCCTTCGCCATGTCCACCGACGCGTTCGCCGCAGCCGTCGGCAAGGGCGCGACCCTGCACAAGCCGCGCATCGCGGAAGCGTTGAAGACCGGCGTGATCTTTGGCGTGATCGAAGCCCTGACGCCGCTCGTCGGCTGGGCGCTCGGCAGGGCGGCCGCGCAGTATGTCACCGCGTGGGATCACTGGATCGCGTTCGGCCTGCTCTTCCTGCTCGGCGCGCGCATGATCCGCGAAGGTTTCAGCAGCGTGAGCCACGAAGCCGAAAAGCCCAATTCGCATTCGTTCTGGGTGTTGGCGCTCACCGGTTTCGCGACCAGCATCGACGCGATGGCGGTCGGCGCGGGCCTCGCGTTCATCGATGTCGATATCTTCTCGACGGCCGCGACCATCGGTTTCGCGACGATGCTGATGGTGACGATCGGCGTGATGGTCGGCCGGCTCGTCGGCGCGACGATCGGCAAGCGGGCGGAAATCGTCGGCGGGCTGATTCTGATCGGCGTCGGCAGCGTCATTCTGGCCGAGCATCTCGGCCATCTCGGCTGAGGATGCGCGCCTTGCCGCCGCGCGGCGTGAGAATCGCGAGCACGGCGGCGACGATGAAAAGCGCGGGCACGTCGCCCGCCAGATGACCGAGGTGGCGCCCCGCGCCGCCGAACGACTGCACGGCCATGATCGCGCCGTGCACGACGCTCGACCACACCGTGAACCAGATGAGGCTCAGATGCCTCATCGGCTCGCGCGATGCGATCAGCAGGAAAACGCCGAGCGTCGCGTAGATGCCGACGATCATCATCGCGTATTCCGAATGGCCTTCGTGGCCGGCATCCCACGCCCATCCAGAAGGCCAGAGCAGCATGAGCGGATAGAAGGCGAAGAGCGCGATCAGCCCGACGACGGCGAGCACGATGCGCAGG
This sequence comes from Caballeronia sp. ATUFL_F2_KS9A, assembly GCF_023630765.1. Taxonomy (NCBI): domain Bacteria; kingdom Pseudomonadati; phylum Pseudomonadota; class Betaproteobacteria; order Burkholderiales; family Burkholderiaceae; genus Caballeronia; species Caballeronia sp. ATUFL_F2_KS9A. The sequence goes on from NZ_JALQEK010000036.1 coordinate 156,811, forward strand.
CAGGCGAGGCGACGGGCGTCGTTCATGGCGGCTCCTTGGCGGCGCGACATGAGCGACAAGATACCGCGAAGCGCACCGCGAAAGCCATCGATGGCGGCAGGCGTTTCCACCAAAAATTGGCGCAAATAAAATAACAACGACTGCCATTAGGTCGATACGATTCATCATTCCACTGCCTTTAACCACAAATCCAGCACGTCATGCCACGTCCGATTTCCGCGCGCATCCATCTCGACGCCATCCGACAGAATCTTCAACTTGTCAAACGCACGGCGCCGTCGTCGCGCGTGTGGTCCGTCATCAAGGCGAATGCTTATGGTCACGGCATCGAGCGCATTTATCCGGCGCTCGCTGAAGCCGACGGCATCGCGCTGCTCGATCTCGATGAAGCCGTGCGCGTGCGCGAGCTCGGCTGGAAAAAGCCGATTCTTTTGCTCGAAGGCGTTTTCGAGCCCGCGGATGTCGAAACGGCGGATCGTCACCGGCTCACGGTCACGGTGCATTGCGACGAGCAGCTTGCGTTGCTGAAGGCGGCGCGGCCGAACGAGCGCATCGACATACAGTTGAAGATGAACTCGGGCATGAACCGGCTCGGCTATCGGCCGGGCGAATTCGTCGAGGCTTGGAAAAGGGCGTCGGATATCGCGGCGATCGGCTCGATCGGCCTGATGAGTCACTTCGCGAACGCCGACGAAGGCGCGATCGACTGGCAGATAGACGAATTCGAAGCGGCCACGCGCGATCTTCCCGGCACGCGCTCGCTGTCGAACTCGGCGGCGGTGCTGTGGCATCCGCGCGCGCATCGCGACTGGGTGCGGCCGGGCACCATCCTCTACGGCGCCTCGCCGACGGGCTGCGCGCGCCACATCGAGCATTTCCCGTTGCGCGCGGCGATGACGCTCGAGAGCCGCATCATCGGCGTGCAGACGCTCGCGGCGGGCGAGACGATCGGCTATGGCCGCACTTTCACCGCGGATCGCGCGATGAAGATCGGCGTGGTCGCATGCGGCTACGCGGACGGCTATCCGCGTCACGCGCCGACGGGCACGCCCGTCATCGTCGATGGCGTGCGTACGCGCATCGTCGGACGCGTGTCGATGGACATGCTCACCGTCGATCTCACGCCGTGTCCGGCTGCGGGCATCGGATCGCCGGTGGAACTGTGGGGCGAACGCGTCCGGGTCGATGAAGTGGCCGAACCGTCCGGCACGATCGGCTACGAGTTGATGTGCGCGCTCGCGCGGCGCGTGCCCGTCGCGATCGACGCGGGCGTTTCGAATCGGGCAGAAGCGCATTCGGCATGACGCTCACGATGACGCGTCTCGAAGGCAGTGCTTACGTTCGAAAATGCGCGATCACATCGGCGAGGATTTCGATGCCTTTGCGGATCTGCTCGACCGGCACGCTCGCATAGCCGAGGATGAGCCCGGCCGTCCGGTTCGACGTGCCGCCGCACGGCGCGACATGAAGCGGCGACACCGGATAGACGCCCACGCCCTTCGCATGCGCGGCGGCGACGAGCGCGGCTTCGTGCGCCGCGTCGATGAAGGGCAGCCACAGCGTGACGTGCAATCCGGCAGCCGTGCCCGTCGCGTGCGCGCGCTTCGGAAGAAGATCGGCGATGGCGTCGAGCAAGGCCGCGCGCCGCCGTTCGTATTCGCGCCGCACGCGCCGCACGTGACGCTCATACGCGCCGCTTTCGATTAGCGCCGCGAGCACGCGCTGATCGATGACGGCCGAATGACGATCCGCGAGCCGCTTCGCCTGACGGAACGCCGGCACGAGATCGTGCGGCAGGATCATGTAGCCGAGCCGCAGATGCGGCGAGAGCGCCTTCGAAAACGTGCCGATGTAGATCACGCGGCCATTCGTATCGATCGATTGCAAGGCGTCGATCGGGCGCTGGCCGTATCGGAACTCGCCGTCGTAATCGTCTTCGATGATCCACGCGTCGTGCCGTTGCGCCCATTCGAGCAATTCGAGACGGCGGCCGATCGGCAGCACGCCGCCCAGCGGAAATTGGTGCGATGGCGTCACGTAGGCGAGCCGCGCGCGTCCATCGGCGGGAAGGCGGCGCGTATCGAGACCGTGTTCGTCGACGGGCACCGGCAGCGCCACGCCGCCCGATGCCTCGAAGCAATGCCGCGCGATCAGATAGCCGGGATCTTCGAATGCGAAGGCGTCGCCGGGATCGAGCAGCAGCCGCGCGCAAAGATCGAGCGCCTGCTGCGTGCCGTTCACGACGACGATCTGATCGCTATCGCAGACGAGCCCGCGCGCGCGGCCGAGATACGCCTGCAACGCGCGCCTGAGCGACGCGTCGCCTTCGGGCGCGACGTAATAGAGGCTGTCCGGTTGATGCAGCAGTTCGGCCTGATACGCGCGTTTCCAGATCAACGAAGGAAAGTCGCGCGCGGACACTGCGCCGTACAGGAAGTTGATGCTGCCTTTCGTCACTTGCGCGAGAACGGGCATCGGCAGTGTGGAAACGCGCCGGCCATAGGCGGAAAGGGCGGGCGCGGTGCGTTCGGCGCGCGCGGGAATCGGCGGCGCGAGCGGCATCGGCGGCGTGGCGACTCGCGCCACGCGTCCCGCCGACGTGACGAGAAAGCCCTCCGCCGCGAGCTGTTCGTACGCTGCCGTGACGGTCGTGCGCGAGACGCCGAGATCGGCCGCCAGCGCGCGCGTCGAAGGTGCGGGAGCGCCGGCGGGCAACGTGCCATCGGCGATCTGGGCGCGCAGCAGATCGTAAATGCGCCGTCCGGTGCCGATGGCGTCTTTCAACTGGACCATGAAAATTGCTCGAAACTGGATCTTCTTATTGTGCCTGTTTCGGGCGATAGTGACGGGGTTCCGCCACTTTCCATCGGGCATCCAAGATGTATATTCCGCCGCATTTCGCCGAGACTCGCCCTGAAGAGCTGCATCGGATCATTCGTGCGCATCCGCTCGGAATGCTGGTGACGCACGACGCCGCCGGTCTCGACGCCAATCACATTCCGTTCGAGTTCGATCCGGCGCAGGGCGAGCATGGCTTGCTGACGGCGCACGTCGCGCGCGCCAACGACGTGTGGCAGCGTTGCCCGGGCGGCACGCCCGTCATGGTGATTTTTCGCGGCGCGGAGGGTTATGTCTCGCCGAACTGGTATCCGAGCAAGCATGAGACGCATCGGCAAGTGCCGACGTGGAACTACGAAGTCGTGCACGCGCACGGCGTGCTCACCGTGCGCGACGACGAGCAGTTCGTGCGCGGTCTCGTCGCGCGTCTGACGCGGCGGCACGAGGCGAACGAGCCGAAGCCGTGGAAGATGGGCGATTCCGAGCGCGAATTCATCGATGGGATGCTGCGGAATATCGTGGGCATCGAAATCGCGGTGACGTCGCTTGTCGGCAAGTCGAAGCTGAGTCAGAACAAGGAAACGCGCGATCGGATCGGTGCGGCGGATGCGCTCGACGCGCGGGGGAAAGGGGAGCTGGCACGGGTGATGGTGCGGGCGGGAGACTAGTTCATGGCTTTTATTGCTTTTCTGATCGCGGCGATCGCTCTCGCCATTACGCCCGGTCCGGGCCTCGCGTATGTCGTGGCTCGCACTGTCGCTGGTGGTCGTTCCGAAGGCATGGCGTCGTGTCTCGGCACGGCGGTGGGCGGTCTCGTCCATGTGGCCGCGGCGGCGCTCGGGCTATCCCTGTTGATCGCGCGCTCGGCGACGCTCTTTAGCGTCGTGAAGTACGTCGGCGCGGCGTATCTGATTTATCTGGGCGTTCGGCTTCTGTTTCGCGAAGGCGAAGCGGGCGGCGTCGCGCCGGTTGCATCGCACGGTGCGCGGCGTGCGTTTCGCGAAGGCGTCCTGGTCGAAGCGCTCAACGTCAAGACGGCGCTGTTTTTTCTCGCCTTTCTTCCGCAGTTCGTTTCGCCGGGGCATGCGCTGATTCCGCAACTGGCGATGCTCGGGAGCATTTGCGTCGTGCTTAATACGCTTGTCGACGTGGGCGCGGTGCTCGCCGCTTCGCGTCTGCTGAAGTCGAGCGCCGCACGCGTCGCGCGCGCGAGGATGCTCACGCGGACCTCGGGCGTCGTCATGCTGGCATTGGGTGGGTATCTCGCGTTTGCGCGGAGGGCGATCCCGAGTTAGGGAACCGGCCTCACGCGATTATCTGTTCCTCGCATGACCTTCCGTGAAGAGGGCTTCTAATCAATACTGCCGTGACTTTCGACGGCAAGCACACGGCTGCCGCAGGCGGTCAGATGCCCATCCAGCGCGACGCCATTGCCGTTCGTGTCGATCAACATATCGGAACACTGAATGATCGGGTTCGTGCCGTGTTCGGGGCATGTCACCAAGTCGCCCATTCTTGCGACCCCGCGGCCCTTGATGTCCATCGTGTCGGAGCCCGTGATGATGTGGCCGCCGTGGGTGGTTGCGTCGCCTATGCATGCGATTGAAGTCATTTTCGTTATCGTGCGGTTAGAGGTTTTTCCAGATCGGTTCAGCGCTTGCGCCGGACAATTCGAAGATGAAGAATTTCACCGCGTCGAAATAGTTGGTGAATATGCAAGGATTGAACGAGGCGCCTCGCTCGTCGACGCATACGACCCAGTAACCATCTTCCTCGGACAGGCGCAACTCTCCAAACCCGATATGCGGGTCGTCACCTAAGCGGTAGGAATCACGCCTGATACCGCGAGCGCCAAGTTCAGCGGCGATGGCGTCGAGTAGCCTTTGCTGGTCGATGCCTTGACCAACACGAATCTCGTACGCCTTCTTGAGATGAATATCCATCGATCAACTCCTTTGTTCATCGTCGTCTCAAGAAGGCCCGTAGCTTTTCTTGCTCGACGCTAACGACATGTTCACCCACGGCAAGACCACCGGGCAGACGTGTATCTTACGGACGCTCCGTCCTTCTGGCATGTTTCCATTGTCGAGTCTCTCTAGCGGCCTTCGATGATTCTTCGAATGCGACGATTCGATTCGTCTACCTTGACTTGAATATCCCGATCGGCGGCAACGGCGTTGAGTCCGCCCGTAAGGCCAATCAGGTACTTCGATATGAATCTGCCCGTCGCCGGATCATCGTACCGATGCCGGTTGTAATGAAGCCCCGTCTGACTTCGCCTGGACACAAACTCCTCGCGAGCAGGCCGCAGTCCCTTATCCAGCAAGCCGTCCAGCTCGACGAGCTCATGCACGAAAGAATTTTTTTTGTAGACGCGATTCTAGACGCTCATCGGTAGCCCGAACTATGCGACTCGTCCGAGTAACGCTTGCTCGTTACCCGCAGTGGCTGACGGCGGCCGCAGGCCGACCGCAGACGCGGCGGAACTTGGCCGAAGCACACCGATGCGCCACGTTCGCGCAAGTCTTCGCCCACCGCGCCCGAATCCGTCAAGGCCGCGCAGCGCCCGAAGGGCTTGGTCTTGACGGTCATCGGTTCACCACGCTCGTTTTTCGTCGCTCTTGGCGCGCGGATGGCGCAGTTCCGCAAAGCTAGCGAATCTTAAAGCACGTCCACACGATACGGAACGCTTCGTGACCGTTCAGCAGTCGCAGCGCGAGAGCCGCTCTACCAAACCCTACTGGCAGCGAACCGAGCCGCCGTGTTTTCCGTGGCTCAAACTCGCCGGGCCATGGATCGAGCAGGCAGGATTCACAGCAGGGCAGCGCGTCAAGGTCAATGTTGAACATGGGCGGCTGATCATTACCGCCGAGTAGACGAAGGGCCGCGTAGCGGCCCTTCGAACTTAAAGATTAGCGATTCTCGACGTTGTATCTAGCTACTCTTGAGACGTCTTCATCTGGGTCATCGAAGAGCCCGCGGACTATCGATATAGGTGCCTTTTTGTTTGAGGCGATGCCTTGCCGAACCACTGGATCCGGATCTCTCGCGAGGAGCTCAAACAACTCCACCGATAGTTTCCGCTTTACGGCAACGCTACGTCTGACATCAGATTCAAACTGGCAGAGCTCCGTCAATATTTCCAACGGAACAGTCTTGTTATGAGCAACCCATTTCCTGTAGCCCGGGAACCTCGAAATCACATCTTTCCAGACAGATACAGGAGCCTCTTCGTTAGCGGCTCGGTCGTACTCTTCCTTCATGAGACTATCTCTTAGCGCTATGAATTCTTCAGCAGACTGGATCATCTTGAGTCCTTGCACTGCAATGAATCAAGATTAACGTTTTTCCCGGTATCGCTCTTATGTTTACTCATGTAGTCGCCGTAAACATCGGCGTCAGCGACCCAAGCTCCATTCTTATCATAGACTTTCCAAGCGCTATTGCCATGCCCGGTTTGATCTTCGGACCACCACATGCCCGTGCTCGGATCGCGCAAGTATTTAGCGTAACCAACGCCTGATACATTGCCTGCGCAAACTCGATCAAATCGATTTATTTCCCATTCCTTTCTACAAGAGCACTTAGAATTTTGATTCGGCTTGTTTGACGTTTGCTTTCGTCCCGCTATCGCAGGAGTCTTCGATAAGCCAAACGGATCAACCCACTCGATCGGGTTCGGCGCATACTGATACGCGTTGAGTCCACCGGCCAGCCCAATCGGATCCTTCGAGATGAACCGCCCGCTCTGCGAATCATAGTACCGATGCCGATTGTAAACAAACCGCCAGGACACGCGCCCCGCGCACGCGGAGCGCTATCCCTTATATGGCTTGCCTCTACAGCCAGAAGCGCGCTCGCCAACAGAATTTTTCCTAGACGTGATTCTAGCCGCTCATCGGTAGACCGAACTATGCGACTTCTCCGAGTAGAGCTTGCTCGTAGGCCGCCGACAGACGGCAGACGCGGCGGAACAGGGCGCTCGCAGACCGACGCTCCACTTTTGCGCAGGCGCATCGCCCGCTACCTCTTTAGCCGCTCGCTTTTGACTTGGATTTGCTTTTGATTTCGCCGCGTGAGCGGCGCTGGTCCCCTTGGGGGTGCCCGCGTGGCCGAAGGCTACGCCGGCGGGGCTGTACACACTCGCGCGTGCGCGCTGACTATGCTTTGTTCGTGCTCAACAGATTTGGCCGCGACGCGGCCACTGGAATATTCTTGTGCGCAGCGCGCACCCGGCAGGGCCGGGGGCGCAAGACATAGCGCGTATTAGCGCATTCTGGCGGGCTGGGCAGTGGCAACCCGCCACTGCGCCCGATTCATCGAACCACGGAAACACCACGCAACCATTCAAATGCTCGTGACCGCTCGCGCAGATGTCGGTGCGTCATGCGACGAGCGTCAATCTGCTCGATGTGCTTGCACGGCGCACGTATCAGTACAACGCGGCGGGCCACCTGACGCGCATCGAGGACCACGCGCGCGGTGTAACCGACTATACCTATGACCCGCTCGGGCGCTTGCTCAAGTCGGTGACGCCCGATCTGACCGAAATCTTTGCGTTCGATCCGGCGGGCAATCCTGTCGATCCGGAGAAGGTTCCGCCGCGCCCGGTCGTGGAGACGGACGCAGAGCGCGCCGAGCGGCACGCGCGGGAACGCGCCGAAGATGAAGCGTGGCTGCGCGCGAATCCGGGCAAGCCGGCGCGCTCACAGTGGGATCAACGCCGCTCCGACGATGATAAGAAGCTGCATGCATGGGAACAGTCGTTGCCGAAGTGCATCGGCAATGTGCTGAAGGAGTTGAACCGCACTCATTACGCGTATGACGAGCGCGGGAATCTGAGCCGCAAGACCGAGCCTAATGGCGTGACGTGGGTTTATGCCTACGACAAGCAGAACCGGCTCACGGAGGCCAAGCGCTACGGGAAGCCGCCAGCGGCGAACGAGATAGACCGCCGGGAGAGGAACACGGATGGTTCTACTACCTGGATTTCTGGCACTGCCCCGTTCGATGTTGCCGCGAGCTATACCTACGACGCGTTCGGGCGGCGCGTGGCGAAGGAAGTCAGAGGCGCGACAGGCGCAACCGAGCTAACCGTCTTCACATGGGACGGCGATGTGCTGCTCATGGAAGAGCGCTTTGACGAGCTGCCGCGCGAGTATGGACGCGAGCGCAAGTCCGCGAATGCCCGCTATGAGACGGTGCGAGAGGACGCGCAGGACGCGTATTCGCTGCCGGTCGCGCAGCGCATGCATACGTTGGACGCGAGCCATCAATGGACGCGGGCGTCGCTCTATCTGCACGAACCGGGGACGTTCGTGCCGCTCGCGCGTCTCGACGAAAAGCTGGTCGAACCCGCGTTTCTCGCGACGGGCACCGATGGTGGGTTTGTTCAGGTTCCGGCGAAGAGCCGTCATGCGACGCTGTTCTACCAGAATGACCACCTTGGCACGCCGCAGGAGTTGCTGGACGAGTCGGGTATCCGGACGGTTCATTCAGATGGGGCACGCTCGACGAGAACGGCAAGGGGATGCTCGCGAACGTGCCGCGCGGCGGCGGGCGTATCGAGTATTTCGAGGATGGATATTCGATCAAGGACGACAA
>NZ_JALQEK010000037.1:0-1442 GCF_023630765.1 Caballeronia sp. ATUFL_F2_KS9A
TTGTCGTCCTTGATCGAATATCCATCCTCGAAATACTCGATACGCCCGCCGCCGCGCGGCACGTTCGCGAGCATCCCTTTGCCGTTCTCGTCGAGCGTGCCCCATCTGAATGAACCGTCCGGATACGCCACGCGATACGGCGCGTTCTTGACCGGCTCGCCGTTCGGATAGGCGTGCCAAAGCTGCATGCCGGTCGGCTCCTGCTTCGGCATGAGCGGCAGCGCGCTTTGCTTGGTGGCCGATTCACGCACGCGCATCGGTCCCTTCAGGATGATTTCCGGGCCGCCAAATTCCACGCCCGTACTCGTCAATTTGACGTACGCGCCGCCGCAATAGAGCGTCAGTTCCTTCTTGGCGTTGAGCGTGATCGCGTCTTCCGTGCTCGCGATCGTCACGCCCTTGAGCGCGGCGAGATTGAGCGCATCGCCTTGCGCCTGCACGTCGATCTTGCCCTCGGCGGCCGTCACCTTGACGCCCTGCGTATTGGCGAAGAGCGACACGGCATTGCCCGCCGCGACGGTGTAATTGCCGCCGATCGCGGCGTCGGCGTTGCCGCCGGTGCTGGTGAAGAGATGCCCGCCCGCGGCCAGTTGCATGTGTTCGCCGCTCGTGAGCGCAACGCCATGCGGCGCGGATGCGAGGATGACCGCCTGCTGCAAGTCCTTGAGTTGCGTTTCCAGCAGCGACTTCTGCGCCTCGCACGCGGCGACCACGGCCTTGGCCTTGTTGACCGCATCGGAAAGGCTTTGCATGCGTGCTTGCGCCGCCTGCAATTGCGTGAGCGCAGCGCTCATGTCGAGCGTCTGGCCGCCCGCGGTCTTCTGCGCATCGGCGGAAAGGAATAGTCCCTTACCGGCGCGAAGCGCTCCCCACGAATCAGAGCGAAGCTCATAGCCTTCGCCGCGCTTCTGCCTTTCGGCGTTGACGATGTAGCCCAGGTTCAGTTGCGTCTTGCCGCCGTACTCGGTGGCGAGCTTCACGCCTTCCTTTCCCTCGGCGTCTTCGAGCCTGAGCTTGTTGTTGCGGATGGTGCGAATGCTGTGGCGCGTGTTCCATCCATTGCGCCCATGAATTAGGTCGGTCGCGTGGCTGTGGTGATGAGCGTGGGCGATATAAGGACACCGCGGATCGCCGCCCGCGAAGGCTATGCCGACCTCGGTATCGCGTAGGAGCGGCAGGTGAAAGCCCGTCTGATTCGCGCCCGCGAACGGTTTCGCGAGCCGCAGGCGAACGCTCTCGCCGCCTCTGGGCCATTGATCGGTGTCGAAGTCGAAGCGCACGGTGTAGTGGCCGTTCTCGTCTATCTCGGCGTAATCGCTGTCGTCACGCGTGGTAACACGCGCGCTCAACGTGCCGACGATCTTCGGCCACGAGTGCTCCTGCATCGGAATCCGGTAGGGGCGCTCGGCAGGAATGGCCCGGAACGTGTTGTGATACGACTT
>NZ_JALQEK010000038.1:0-1061 GCF_023630765.1 Caballeronia sp. ATUFL_F2_KS9A
GGCCACGAGTGCTCCTGCATCGGAATCCGGTAGGGGCGCTCGGCAGGAATGGCCCGGAACGTGTTGTGATACGACTTGTCGCGTCCGGCTTCGTGGATCACTTCGGACAGCACCATGCCATGCGGCGCATCGGGCAGCTTCTCGTCGAGCCGCACCACCAGCCCCGGACAGAACGCCGACACCGTGCTCTTGCCGTCAAAACGGATCTGTCCGGACAGCGCTTCTTCGTGCCGCAGTTGCGCTTCGAACTTGGCGGCGTCGGCGTCGAGATGGCGGCTGCCCCACGTATAGGACTGTCCGTAGGTGGTTTTATCGTCGCGCGCGAGATTGACTTGCGCTTCGATCGGCTCCCATGAACGCAGGGGGTTGTAGTCGCGAACGCGGATCGACTGCGCGACGGTCACGCTCTGCTGCTGCAATGACAAGACCGCTTCGTGGCCCGTTTCCAGCCCTGAAGTCTCGCGATAGAGCACGTTCGCCCGCAGCGAATAGTCGTATCCATCGATGTCATCGGCGAAGATGACCTGATCGCCGAAATCGCCGGGGCGCGAGTAACAGAACAGCCCCGCCTGCCGCATCAACAGATGGATGAACGCCCAGTCCGATAGCTGGTGCTGCATGTGAAAGACGAGCTTCGGAAACTTGCGCCGCAGCTTGAACGCGAACTGATGCGTGAGGAAATCGTGATCGCGCAAGATCGCCTCGATGATCTCGGGCACGGTCTTGTTCTGATAGATGCGCGAGCGCTTGGTGATGCGCAGTCGAGCCAGCGGCGATTCGACCACGACGCGATACGCGCAGAAGTCGCGCGTCTTGCGAGTTCGTGTGAAGCGCGTGATGTTGCCGTTCCACTCGCGCGGCGTGCCGTCGCCGGGTAACGGCTCGATGCTGAACGTCGCGTTGTGCCCGAGATAGTCGGCGCGCGCCAGTTCCACCTTGGCGGTCAGTTCAATCGTGATGTGATACGGACTGCCTAGCCGTTCGATCGCCTTGACGGAGATGATCGAGAGGCCATCGCTCGGCGGTGCGCCTCGCACCTTGAGATAGTAGTTCTGCCTGCC